>JAJRQV010000031.1 GCA_024280035.1 Campylobacterales bacterium | reverse complement strand
TCACTTCATAATTGTCATCAATTTTAAGTGCCTGTTTATAATGCTCTTGAGCTTGAATGTTTTTTCCCATATCTGCATACAATGCAGCTAAAGCATTGTGCGTCATGTCATCATTAGGATCAATTTCTAAAGATTTTTTATAATAGTGTTCAGCCTCATCATATTTACCTTGTTTACCTAAAACAAAGGCAAGCTTGTTCATGCCCTCTGCAACATCAGGAAACTTCTGGACAATAGCCTCTAGACGTGTTTGCGCAATATCTATTCTATCATCCATATAAGCTTGATCTGCTTCTTGTAGTAACTCCTGAACATTGGCTTCATGTCCTACCGCTTCAGGCTCTTTCATAAAAGCAGGTTCAGTATCATCATCCATCTGTTGGATATGTTTATACATTTGAAAAGCAAAAAAACCTGAAGCCAGTAACATTAAAATTTGAAAAGGTGACATAAAAAATCCCTATTAATATATATTCTTATAAAAAGTATCTTATTTTACCCCTTAACATCTTCAGAGACTCTTTAGCCCAACTCTTGTCTTGCGTACTCGTAACATAAAGCAACATAAACATTAAAACAGTAGCTATATTAATTGGCTTAACATATATAAATGTGTAAACTTATGCAAAATATTAATGAGGACTATTTATGCAGAGTATGTTAGAGAATTTGGAGACCTACGGTTATATTGTCTTGTTTCTGTACTCTTTTGGCGGAGGTTTTGTTGCTTTAATGGGTGCTGGTGTACTATCATATACTGGGCATATGGACTTAACTACCTCTTTAATGGTTGCTTTTACTGCAAACTTTTTAGGTGATATGATGCTATTTTATATGGGACGTTATCATAAAAAAGAGGTTATAACATATATGCATAAACACAAACGTAAACTTGCTCTCTCTCATCTTTTAATGAAAAAACGCGGTTCATGGGTAATCTTCTTACAAAAATATGTGTATGGTATTAAAACACTTATTCCTTTAGCCATTGGTATTACAAAATATGACTTAAAAAAGTTTGCTATTTTAAATCTTTTTGCCTCTGCTCTTTGGGCGCTTGTCGTAGGAATCGGTTCTTTTATGGCAGGGGAGGCGATTAAATCAGGATATGAAGTTGTTGCTCAAAGACCTTGGATTGCCCCCCTTATCTTATTTAGTGTTGTAGCGCTTATCTGGTGGTATCTCTCTTTTAAAACAAAGAAGTAAAAACCTACTTCCTGTGTAAATCTTTAGTTCGGTATGAACACTTCGATGAATACTTTAACATTGGGAAATATTCTCTATCGTCTTCATCTGAATAGTGGTCATATGAGGCTGTTTTATCTTCTTCATCAATAGTAACACTCACCACCCTTCCCACAGTCGTTGCAATCCACGAAACAGGTTTCGACTTATCTATTTTTTTACTTGAACTAATATTTCTAATAATATAGTACTTACCATCTTTTTTATTCTTAATAACAAAGGCATATATATTTGAGCCTCTTTTACCAATGGTATAGGCGATTTCACCCTCTACATGTACCTTTTCTCCTGTTGAAGGATCAGCAGAAACTGCCTCTCCACACTCAGAAGCCACCATTTTATTATAAGCTAACGCTTGCAAACGATAGGCCTCTTTTTGAAGTCTTTTTGTTTTTGCTTTTTTCAATGCTTTTTGTCTTTTTACTGCAGCTACACGTGTTTTCTCTTCATTTTTCTCTTTATTAATCCAGAAATCATAATATTCATAAGATTTATAACGTTTAGTATTTTCTAAAGGTAATTTACGCTCTTTTACAAAATGCATCTCTTCTTCTGTTGGAGAACGTTCTAAAATAGGGAAAAGAAGAGCAAAACTCTTAGTATCACCTTTAATCATACTCTCAGTACTTTTTTTCTCAATTAGCGTTTGTATATAATCTTTTTGAGAGTCAGTTTGACGAAGTTTGGAAATATATTCTAAAGAGAGGTCATTATCTTCATAAAAGTCAGCCATATATCCGGCGATAGAGTTAAAATTCATCTTCTCTACGTAATCTTTACACTGTTTAGAGATAACTGAAAGATTACTATTCTTAGAGTTAATGATTTTTTTACATGAATTTTCAAACTCATATAAGGCTTCACCATAAGCAGCAAATGCCTTAGGATTTTCATCAAACTTTCTGTGCATAAAAGCAACAGCTTCCGCAGGAAACACATCTTCTTTGATTAAAACTGCAATAGTATTATAGCTCAAACCTGTTTTTTTCCAACGTTTTGCACTCTTGGGTGAAAGATGTAATGCCTTCCAATCTTCTGCTTCGTTTTCATCAATATTAACTGCTAACCAACGCTTTTTTTCAGCTTCTTCTTCAATGCGAAGTTCTTCAGAAGGGTCATCTAATGCCATAACCTTTCGACGTTTATTTCGCGATGTTCGGTTCTTTAAGTTTTCATCACTACCCATAAACATCTCATCATTATGCCTTTGCATATCCCTTCGTAACTGAGAGAATTCATTATCTTCTGGCCCAGGAAGACAAGCAGTAAAACCGAAAAGTATAAATAGACTCAAAATAATTTTAAACATAAACATTCCTAATTAAATATATCTCTTAAGTATATCACCCATTAGCCATAAAATAAAGTAAATTCTAAAAAATAGTACACTAATTTGAGTTAATCACTGTTTTTGGATTGAAAATTTGAAAATTGATTGTTTTTATAAGAGGTTTGTCGACCGAAGTCGACGGATGGAAGAGAAGCTTATCTTTATTTTTCTACCTTAGGTCCTGCTGTTGAGTAATCAAATTCAGCATTACCATCACAATAACGCTTAAAGTTTTCAATAAACATTCCCGCAAGTTTGTCACGTGTTTTATCAAACTCTTCTTTGTCTTCCCAAGCATTACGTGGGTTAAGAACATGGGTATCAACCCCATTAAGTGTTTTAGGAACCTTCAGACGGAAGGTAATAGTTGTATCAAATTCACACTCATTAATAGAACCATCTAAAATAGCATTAATACAAGCCCGTGTATTTTTAATACTCATACGTTTACCCACACCATAAGCACCTCCTGTCCAACCTGTGTTAACAAGATAAACATTAACCTTATGATCATCAATTTTTTCACCAAGAAGTTTGGCATAAACGGTTGGATGAAGAGGTAAGAAAGCCTCACCAAAACAAGCTGAAAATGCAGCAACTGGTTCAGTAATACCACGTTCTGTTCCTGCTACCTTTGCTGTATATCCTGAAAGGAAGTAATACATTGCTTGTTCTTTTGAAAGTTTAGATACAGGAGGTAAAACACCAAAAGCATCTGCGGTTAAAAAGATAATATTGGTTGGATGACCTGCTTGAAGTGCTTCAACATGGTTTTGGATATGTTCAATTGGGTAAGAGACACGTGTGTTTTCTGTTTTTGAATTGTCAGTATAATCTACATTACCTTTTTCATCAATCACAACATTTTCTAAAAGTGCATTTCTACGAATAGCACCAAAAATTTCTGGTTCAGACTCTTCTTTAAGATCAATAACTTTTGCGTAACATCCACCCTCAAAGTTAAATACACCTTCATCATCCCAACCATGTTCATCATCACCAATTAGAGCACGATTTGGATCTGTAGAAAGTGTTGTTTTCCCTGTTCCAGAAAGACCGAAGAAAAGACAGGTATCTCCTTTTTTTCCCACATTTGCTGAACAGTGCATCGCCATTTTATTTTCAAGAGGTAACCAGTAGTTCATCATTGAGAAGATTCCCTTCTTCAACTCACCACCGTACCATGTACCACCAATAATAGCAACATTTTCTTCTACATTAAAAAGAACGAAAACCTCAGAATTCATTCCCATCTCTTCCCACTTGTCATTCACTGCTTTACACGCATTTAAAACAGTAAAATCAGGTTTGAAGTCTGGAAGTTCTTCCTCTTTTGGACGAATAAACATATTTTTAACAAAATGGGACTGCCATGCAATTTCTGTTACAAAACGAACTGAACGCTTAGACGCTGTTGAAGCTCCCGTGAAAACGTCTGTAACATAAATGTTTTTATTTGAAAGTTGTTTTTTTGCAACCTGAAGAAGTTCTTGAAAGATTTCATTGCTAATGGGCTGATTTACATTTCCCCAAGCAATATTATTTTTTGAATCATCATGTTCAACAAAATACTTATCTTTAGGGCTACGACCAGTAAAGATACCTGTATCTACAGTTGTCGCACCGTTTGATGTCATATTACATTCATTATTGTCTAACTCATGTTTAATAAGTTCATCATAACTTAGGTTATAAAAAACCTCACCGATATTTTCTAAATTTAAATTTTCAAGACCTGCTGGTTTCATGGTTTTTCATACCTTAATTAATGCATTTGAAACATAGTAGTATTTACTAAGTTTTATTTCGCTGAAACTTTATAAACTTCTTTATAAAACTCTCATCCTAATTTATTGGCGAAATTATAGCGACTCCTATCTCAAAACCAAAGAAAATTTCAGTTTTTTTGCAATATCTTCTTGATTTCAATCAATCTATTAATTAAATTTATTAATAACGGTTAAAAATATTTTTTGTTATTTAAAATATTCTAAAAAAGATAATTTAATTCTAAACGTACTTCTGAATGATTATTTGTATCTACTGCCGTCTGTTCAACATATTCAGACCTAAAACGAAAAGAGAGATTAGAAATAGACTGCACATCATGAATAAGACCCAAATAGTACACATTAGCATCTTTTCCCTCATTTTTACTCTCATCAAAGTCTTCATGGGTGAAAGAGAGGTAGGTTTTTAAGCCTTTAACAATATTTGCCTTGTCAAAACTATAGGTACTGCCTAGTCTAAAGCTTTCTGTATTAGAAATCCAATTATAACGTGCCATAGCACGGGTGTAACCTGCTGTTACAAATCCACGCCAGGGGGTAATAAAGTCGGCTTCATCTGCAACTTTAGTATAAGCTAAAGAGACAGAAACTGCACCTTTGTTGAAAATTAAACGTGCCCCATACATCTTTGCATCAACACTATCAGGATCCGTATAAGCAGCACGAACATTAGCATCAGGCTGAAGATCCACATTTAAAGAAGCTGTGGTGGCACTCGCTTTACCATTTAAGGCAGCACCCCCAATCTTACCTGCACCATCATCAAATTGCTGAACATAACGAAAACCAGAAGAAAGACTATACCCTTCTGCCCAATCAAATTTATAATTCAATTCAAGCATACCCGTATAAAAAAGATCTTTGAGGTAAACACCTGATCCTGAAATTTTTAGTTCATCTTCCCCTAAGACACGAGCTTCACCATCCACAACAACTAAAGCGGTATATTCATCCACTCCATGAGCTTTAAAGTTTGAGTGATTTAAGCCTTTATGAACAGAAGCATCATCATTTGCACTCCAATTAAGATGACTGTTTCCTACAATTGAAGTACGATCATCATACATAATAACAGAATGAAAATTATCATGATCTCGAAGTTTTTGTGCTTTTAAATAAGCCGCTTTAATGGGTATGTTTTCACGATTTTCACTCTCTAAGCTTAAGCCTTCAAAAGTATTTGGCACCATTTTAGAGTCATTTGATTTTGTAAAAAAGCTATTAAATATCTCACGTCCATAACGTGCCTTAAAGGCATCATGCTCATATTGAAGATAAGATTGCGCTAAAACAGCAAAGGCGTCTCCCCTTCCATTAATAGCATTATAACGGCTCAGCACATCCTTACCCGATTTTATTAATCCTACCTCTGAGGGTTGATTATCAAGTTGTGTTCCAGCACTACTATAGTAAAGACCTGCTGTGACAGAAAAACCAGCATAAGATGCCGTTTTATAAATAAGGCTTCCACCCACACCTAAGATATTATGACTCTGCGTTTCTGCCAAAACATCATCTTCATACTCATAAAAAAACCAATGAGTACGAAGTCTTCCATAAAGCATTCCTTCACTAAAAACATCTAAAATACTGTTTGTTTCTTGTGGCAAAATCTTATAATTTACTATATAATTGGATCGTAAAGTCTGTTTTGATTTTATCTGGGTTGAAGCATCTGCACTAAAAACCACTATTCCCATTGCTAAAAAAGCATTTCTTAATTTATGCCTTAGCATGGTCTGCCTTCCTACATTTAACCTTGCTTATCATCATAACTATTCCCCGTTTTTTAATAAAGTCACATTATAGGCTTTAAACATTGCCATGACATCATTTCCAATTTCTAATTGTAAGTTTTGAAAACTTTTTAGTGTTATTCTTGATGTTAAGTATTGATCTTCACTTAACATCAAGGTTAAAAGAACATCTTTGTCCTTAATTAGAATATCTGAGATTTTTGTTTGAAGCCGGTTTCGACTACTGATATCAACTTTTTCTATCTTACTAACAGAAACAGCATCAGACTCAACCAAAACAAAAACATTAGACCCCACCTCTAATTTATTAACCTTTTTAAATATACTATTAGAATAGGCTATTACACCCAAACCGCCCTTAAGTTGAAGTGTATATTCTACATTATTGTCATTAATATTAATTTCACATATCTCTGCAGCAAGTCGAGAAAAACTAAAAGTTTTTTGAGTAATATCGTCTTCTAGACAAGAGAAAGATGCTTGTAGACCTTCAAGATGTTTTTGATGTAAGGCCTCTACCTCATGATAAATACCAATAAGCTCTATCGCATAACTCGTAATAATGGTTCCCCCACCATCTTTGCCCCCACTCACCTTCTCTACTAAAGAAGAAGGGGATAAAACATTCATCTTATCAATCCAGTTCCATGCTGTTTTATAACTAATACTTGAGACCTTAGCTGCCTTAGCCATAGATCCGTAATCACGTACATTTTCTAATAAAACAATTTTTTTAGGCTTAAAAAATCATCTTCATTTTTTTTTAATATTAATTCAGAACTTAATAAGAAGGGTGTTTTATTCATGCACGAAGTATATATAAGTAGATAACGATTGTCAATAACTTTTTCAAAAATCCGCATTAGTAAATAAATTTAAGAAGATAATTTGCTTGTAGTACATATAATTGTATCTACAACTAAATTACCCCGAGGTCTTTATGCATAAACTCGAAGATTCACTTGGTTTTCAAGTCAATATGACTGCAAATGCCATGAAAAACCGTTTCAACAACTTTTTAAAATCTTATAAGCTGACATCAGAACAGTATGTTATTATGAAATCAGTAGAAGAGAACCCTGAAATCAGCCCCACTCAACTTTCAGAAATCACCTTCAAAGATAAAACAACAATTACGCGAATGATTGACACCTTAGTGAAAAATGAGATGCTTATACGTACACCAAAAGAAGATGACAGACGTGTCTATCTCATCTCATGGAGTACTAAAGGTGCAAGAATCATGGAAGAGATATTACCTACGACAGAACATGTTATTCAAAAACTTAGTGGGCAATTCTCGAAACATGATTTAAAAATATTTCTTAGTATTTTAGAAACACTTAGAAAAACACCCTGCTTGGAGACATTATGAGATACCTATTTATCTTAATTTTCACCCTTCCCCTATTTGCTTCTGTTATTACCCAAGAACTTACAAGAGGCTCCCTTTCTCAAAGCCAAACTTTTAATGGTAACCTCTCTTTTAATCAGAAGTCTGAATTAGCGGCAGAGAGTTCTGGTCTAATTAAAAAGATATATTTTGATGAAACAGACTTTGTAAAAAGGGGCAGATACTTTTAGAAATTGATTCAAGAGTTTTAGATGCTAACATCAAAGCCATTGAAGCGTCTATAAAAGAGGCAAAATTTTCACTTGAAAAAGCCAAACTTAATTTCAAACGTTATGAGATTTTACTTAAGAAACAGAGTGTTTCTCAACAAAAATATGATGAGTTCTATTTTCAAAAAATGGGATTAGAACAGAGATTAATCTCATTAGAATCTTCTCTTTTAGCCTTAGATATAGAGAAAAAACAGAAAACCTTACGCGCCCCCTTTAGTGGTTATATTAGTCAAAGAGAGATAGAAATTGGTGAATGGTTAAATCAAGGAAGTCTCGTGGCTCTTTTAATCAATCCTTATAAAATTGATATTACAATTCATCTCCCTTCAGCTTACATTACAAAGGTGCATCAAGGAAAAGTAATTAATGTTTATATCAATAATAAAAACTATAAGGCAAAGATTCTAGGTGCTCTTTTAAGCGGAAATGAGAAAACACGAACCTTTCCCCTTAGACTTCGTCTTTTAAAAAGTAAGGATAAGTTTTTTGATGGTATGCAAGTTACTCTAAGCTTAGAAAAAAGTTCCACTAAAGATGTTCTTCTTATCTCTAGAGATGGTGTTATTAAACGTTTTGGTAAAGATGTAGTTTTTATTATAAAAAATCACAAGGCAAAAATGATTACGGTTAAGGTTTTAAGTTTTCAAGGAGATAAGGCAGCTATTTACGCAGCTGAATTAAAAGTAGGTGATAAAGTCGTAACTAAAGGAAACGAACGTCTTCTCCCAAATCAGGAAGTTAAATAATGGTTCGTTATTCTCTTCTTAAACCTGTTGTTATTATGGTCGGGGTCTTATTGATTCTAATTTTTGGTTTTTTAGCACTTGAACGTTTACCTCAACAACTTACACCTAATGTTATTCAACCCCAAATCTCTGTTTACACCACATGGAATGGAGCGAGCCCAAAGGAGATAGAACGTGAAATTGTGCAAGAACAAGAACTTGCTCTTAAAAACACTCCTAATTTAGAATCTTATGAATCTAAGGCAAAAGACAACCGCGGCTCAATCTCTTTAAGTTTTAAATTGGGGACTAACATTAACAAGGCACTGCTTGATGTTTCAAACCGCCTTAATGAGGTGGATGATTATCCAGAAAATGTAGAAAAACCTGTGATTAAGGCGACAGGTGAGACCGCTTCTCCTGTGATTTGGACAATGCTTCAGACCCTTGAAAACAATCCTAATGATATTAATAACTATCTGACATATATGCAAAATGAGATTCAAGAACATTATGAACGTATTGATGGGGTTGCTGAACTTTTTGTACGTTCCGGTGTTAGAGATGAGATGCAAGTTATTTTAGATGTACAAAAGATGGCGGCATATGGTCTAAGTATGGATTATATAATCACTATTATCCAAAGAAACAATATTGATATCTCTGCAGGAAGTATGGACTTAGGCAGACGTTCATACCGAATTAGAACGACTTCTCAATACCGAAACCCTAAGGATATAAAAGATTTAATCTTAGTCTCTAATGGAAAACAAGAGGTTCATTTAGGCGAAATTGCAGAGGTTAAATTTGGTCATTCAAAAAAACAGTCCATCTCTTTTGTTGATGGAATCAATGGAATTATTATTGGTGTTAAACCTGATACAGATGCAAACATCGTAAAACTTACTGATGATGTTGAAGCAATGGTAAATAAGCTAAATGAGAAACAACTTAAAGCCATAGGCTTAAAAATTAGATGGTTACATGATAAACGAGATTACATTAAAGGTTCTATTGAACTGGTTCAGCAAAATATTTTAATTGGTGGTATTCTTGCCATTATTGTTCTACTTATTTTCTTACGTACTATCTCGTCAACCGCTGTAGTTGCCTTAGCCATCCCTATTAGTATTATTTCAACCTTTATTATTTTAGAGTTTTTTGGACGTTCTTTAAATACTATTTCACTTGCAGGAATCTCTTTTTCTGTGGGAATGTTAGTTGATTCTGCCATTGTAGTTTTAGAAAATATTGATCGTCATAAAAAAATGGGTAAGAAGTTTTTTGACGCTGCATTAGATGGAACACAAGAGGTTTGGGGTGCTTTAATTGCATCAGCTTTAACCACTATCGCTGTTTTTTTACCTATTATCTTCTTAGAAAATGAAGCAGGGCAACTTTTTAAAGATATTGCCATTGCTGTAACAGCGGCTGTAAGTTTGTCTCTTTTTGTTTCTATCTCTGTTATTCCAATGCTTTGGAACCAACTGATGAAACTGTCTAAACATCAAAGCCATCAATTTAAAGAGAAAGCTCCTTATACCGTGCGTTTAGGTCAGGCTATTAACAATAAAATTATGGAAGGAGTGTCATGGACTCTAAAAAGTACCTCCCATCAGCTTATTACGGTTGCTTTATTGGTTGCTTTTTCTGCCTCAAGTGTTTATCTTCTTTTTCCTAAGATGGAATATCTCCCTCAGGGAAATAGAAATCTTATTTTTAATATTATGATTCCACCCCCAGGATTTTCTTATAAAGAGAACAAACTTATTGGTGAGAAAATATGGGAAGAGATAAAACCCTATACCCAAGGTGAAGTTAATGGTCTTCCTCAGATCAAACTGGTCTTTTTTGTTGCCCATGGAGATTTTATCCTTTTTGGTGTTTTGGCTAAGGATTCTCGTAGAATTAAAGAGTTAAAACCTATGCTTAAGAAAATTTCCAACTCTTTTCCTGGAATCTTTGGTGTCTCAAAACAAGCCGGCGTTTTTGAGAGAGGTCTTGGACGTGGACGTACTATTGACCTTGATATTACGGGAGAATCTATAGAAGAGATTGCTCATGTAGGTGGAGAACTTTTTAAAGCATTAGCCAAAGAAGTACCTACTGCACAGGTAAGACCCGAACCTTCAATTGAACTTCTTTTTCCTGAAATTAGTATTATTCCAAATAAAGAAAGACTTCATGCCCTCGGCTTAGACTCACGTTCTCTTGGAATTATTGCAGATGTTTTAATGGATGGTCGAAAAATATCTGAATTCAAGGTTGATGGGAAGAAAAAGGTTGACCTTATTTTAATGGCTAACCAAGACAATATCAGCAGTCCCGAAGATTTGTACCACTCTCTCGTTTCTACGCAAAATGGAGAACTTGTTACCTTTGACTCCCTTGCTGACTTAGAGCATACAAGTGATATTAGTGTAATTCGTCACCTGAATGGGAAACGAACAATCACCCTGCAAGTCTCTCCACCAAAGGGAATGAGTGTTCAAGAAACCATTGAGGTTTTAAAGCAAAAAATCTTACCACAGATTAAAAATCCTAATATTAAAATGGAACTTACTGGGACAGCTGATAAACTGATTCAAACCGTACAGAGTATGAAATGGAATCTTATCTTAGCCGTTATTATCACCTATCTCTTAATGGCAGCGCTTTTTGGAAACTTTATCTATCCTCTTATTATTATGGTAACTTTACCTCTTGCCGCAGCAGGTGGTTTTATTGGGTTATGGACAGTAAATACCTTTATAGCCAAACAGGCCTTAGATATCTTAACCATGCTTGGATTTATTATCTTAATTGGTATTGTGGTCAATAATGCTATCTTAATTGTTCACCAAAGTCTTAATCTTGTAAGAAATCATAAAATGGGACATAAAGAGGCTGTACTGGAAGCAACACATACACGACTTCGCCCTATTTTCATGAGTACCCTCACCTCTGTATTTGGTATGTTACCTCTGATTTTAGCTCCTGGCCCAGGGTCAGAGTTTTACCGAGGATTAGGTTCTGTAATTACTGGAGGTTTAGCTTTTTCTACCCTCTTTACCCTTTTTGTAATTCCTGCATTACTTCTGTTTGCTATCAAAATGGAAAAAACATACCTGAATGAGGGGAAAAATGAGAAAAAGAGACTCAATGAAAAAAACAAAGAAAGAGAAGAAATATGAAAAAATTACTTCTGTTCACCTTAACAAGCCTCTCTTTATTTGCACTTAATATTAATGAGGCTATTGAACGTGCTATACAGAACAATCCTAGTTTAAAAGAGAAAAAACTTCTTTTTAAGTCTGCTCACGAAAATACCAGACTTCAACGTTCCGCTTATCAACCCAGCTTAGATATCAATTACCAATACAGTCGATTTTCAAAGGCAAACTTTGTAGGTGCAGATACCGCCTCTTCTGCTAATGCTAAACTTAACTATAACCTTTTTAATGGTTTTTCTGATAAGTTTAATATTAAAAGCCAAGAAGATAGTGAAAAAGCAGCAAAGTATCTCTACAATGCAAGTATGGCTGACCTAAGATTTCAAGTCTATTTAGCCTATATTGATTACCTTCGCAGTAAGGAGCAAATCAAGGTATCCACCGATACCATAAAACTTCTAGAACAACAGTTACGTGATGCAAAAAACTTCTACGAACAAGGGCTTTTTGCCAAAAATGATTACCTACAAGTTGATGTTGAACTCTCTTCTTCACAACAAGCTCTTCTAAGCTCACAACGTAATGTAAAAATATCTTTTTATCAACTCAAACGCCTTTTAGGTTCTCACCTTAAAAACAGTGAAATCATTGAGCCGATTTCACGAGATGAAAAAGAGTTATTAAATCATCAACTTCATAAAAAGATGCTAAAAAACAGAAGTGAGCTCAAGCTCCTTCGTGCACAAAATCGTGCCTTAAACTATAGCTACGAAGCCAGTGCTTCAAACTACTATCCCATCATAGATGCCGAGGCTAAGTATGAACTTGCAGGAGAAGACTTTATACCTGATGGTGGGACTAACTTTAATGTACATAAACAAAAAACTGCTTCTGTTTTTATGAGTTGGAACCTTTACCAAGGGGGAGCAGATGAGGCTAACCGTGCTTCTTTACTCTACCAAAACCAAGCCAGTAATGAACAGATTAATGACTTATACCTTGAATTAGATTTTCAGTTAGAACAAGCCATTGAGGCATATGATTTGGCAAAAAGCCAAATTAAAGTTGCTACGAAAGCACTAGAGCAAGCCAAAGAAAACTTTAGAATCACAAAAAATCAATTTAATGCTAATATTGCCAATACAACATTGATGTTGGATGCCCAAAGGTTTTTAGCACGTACACAAGTGGATTATTATTCTGCTTATTTTGCCCTGTATGATGCAATGGCTGAGATTGAAAGAGTGGTCGAAGAAGATATTTTTTAAAGGAAATATCCAAAAATAATAAAAAGTATTAAAGAGATAAAACCACTTAAAAGTGCATACGGAAGTTGAGTTCTTACATGCTCAATAGTGTCACAATCTGCTGCCATAGCAGAAATAATAGTTGTATCTGAAATAGGCGAACAGTGATCACCAAAGACTCCACCTGAAATTACAGCTGCAATAACAAGTGCAATATTAGCATCTAAAACTGCTGCCATGGGTAAGGCCATAGGCATCATTATTGAAAAAGTCCCCCATGAGGTTCCCGTAGAAAATGCCATTACAGAAGAGACTAAAAAAACAATAGCAGCAATATAAACTGCTGATATATTACCTTCGACTAAAGAGGCTCAATAAGGACCTGTTTTTAAAACTACTGTAACATCACCCAAAGAGAAGGCAAGCAGAAGTATAAAACCGATACCTACCATATCTCCTGCACCCTGCTTTAACTCTTTAAAATAAGTTTCTAAATCCATGATTTTTTTAAAACTATAATACACAGCAATAAAAACAAGAGTTATTAGTACCGAATAAAAAATTGCTGATGAACCTGAACCTGCAAGCATATTACCCTTACCCGTAATATAAAGAGAGATAGGTACAGATAAAAGCATGACAGAAATAGGGTAAAACATCGCTTTAATACTACCTTGAGTATTCAACACCTGAGTATCACAGCTTATACTCTCTTGTGAAGCCTCAAACTCAGAAGTTTTCATAGGCCCAAAGTCTTTACCCGTTAAAATCACCATAAAAAGTACGAGCATCGTAGTAATAGCATAAAAATTCAAAGGAATTGAGTATATTAATAAAGCAAGAGCTTCTCCTTGAATAATACCATAATCAATCTGTGTTGCAATCAAACCTAAAAGAAGAGCACCCCAACCATTAAAAGGGAACAAGGAGCATACAGGTGAAGAGGTACAGTCACATAAATAGGCAAGTTTTGCCTTAGAAATTTTGTATTTTTTTGCAAGAGGTTTAGTTAATGCACCAACAACTAGTGCCGTAATTGAACTCTCTAAAAAAATTAAAATTCCAATTAAATAACCCATAAACAGTGTACTTCGTTTTGAATTAATGCGTTTTTTACTGACAAAGGAGATAAAGGCTTCTATTCCTCCAGAACTGGTAATAAGCTGAATAATAGAACCCACCATAATCACAAAAAATATTGTTTTTATTTTCCATGCTTCACTAAACTGTGCCAGTAAAAGATCAACGGTGGGCATAAAGGTGAAAAAATCTGCACCATATAAAATTAATTGACCTAATACAATCCCAGATAAAAGAGAGATAAAAACTTTTTTAGTAAATACTGCCATAATAATGGCAAAAAGAGGGGGAAGAAGAGAAAGATATGAAAGTTCTATCTTATAACTCCATCACATAAGAATTAATGCCCGCACGTCCAAACTCTTGTAGATAATAATCACTTTTTTTCTCTTCTTTAAAAGAGAAACCCATCTTTTCATAAGCCAGTTGTGTCTCAACAGCACCAATTTCAATTCCAGTTTGTGCCTTTCTGAACCCTTTAAGACGTGCGTTTAAAAGAACTTTCTTCACCAATGCTTTTACAACACCTGAGCCACGGAACTCATCTTTAGTAATCATAAAGTTTAAACTAATTGTGTTTTTCTCTACACTGGGTTCACATAAAAAATAAGCAGAAATACGTTCTTTATAATCACCTTGACAACCCATAGTGCTAAGCGCTTCGCTCATCTGTTCCCAAGAGATTCTATACCCATCATAACCACATAAGGCACCGGCATCTTTACCATCAACTTCTGCAATAAGAAAGTTACTGTAGTGACAAATTGTTTTAATATCATTAGTAATAAGTTGTTCAAGTGACTTTTTAATATCGCTAGATGGTGAAAAGATCATATCAAATAGACCCTTTTCCTTACCACCCCGTGATGATTCTAAAATAGCCCATGCAATAAACTCTGCATCTTCAACCTTAGCGGTACGAATGTTCATTATTAATTCCTTAAATAATATAGTAAGAGTAGTGTATCGTAACTTATAAAATTAATTATACCCTACTCGCTTATACTTCCAAAAGAGCTTGAGTTTTTCTATTTTCTCTTCTGAAGTTTTTATCTTTTTTAAAAATGTTGCTTTATGGTATTATAGTTATCTTTAAATCAAAATAAGTTGATGAAATTATAATGACA
The DNA here is from genome assembly GCA_024280035.1 of Campylobacterales bacterium. Taxonomy (GTDB): domain Bacteria; phylum Campylobacterota; class Campylobacteria; order Campylobacterales; family Sulfurimonadaceae. Next base: position 36,518 of record JAJRQV010000031.1, on the reverse strand, counting down.
AACAAACTTCTATATTTACTCTTATTAAGCTTAAATATTCACGCAAATATTAATATACCAAAGTCAACAACACAGCTACTCGTAGTTAGTTCTAAGGATTTTAATACCTCAATAGCCTACTTGCAAGCTTATGAAAAGATAGATAAAAAATGGAAAAAATATTTTGAAAAGATTCCTGTTAATTTAGGGCGAAATGGTTTAGGCTGGGGAAAAGGACTCCTGTATTTCAAACATAAGCCTAATGAACCGATTAAGCAAGAAGGAGACGGGAAAGCACCTGCAGGACTCTTTCAACTAAACTCTTTTTTTGGTTATAAACAACACCACTTTAGCTTTAAATATAAACAACTTAGCCCTGATGACTTATGTATTGATGATAGTGATTCAAAAGATTATAATAAACTTATTAAAAGTAAAGACACTAAAAACTTTAACAGTTATGAGCACATGAAAAGAGAAGATAAACTGTATGCCTTAGGCATCACTATAGGGCACAATCAAGACAATATCAAACATGCGGGTTCGTGTATTTTTATTCATATACAAAGAGATAAGGGCTCAGCTACTTCAGGTTGTACCTCAATGAAAGAAGAGACTCTTTTTAAACTGATGAAGTGGTTAGATGCGAGTAAAAACCCTCTTCTTTTACAACTGCCTTCACTTTATTTAAACAAGGGTTTTAATTAACGACTACAGCCTGCTTCAGCTTGGAAAAGTTTTTTACCTACATAAGGTTTTATACGTCCGTGCCACTCTACATACCGCATTGATGAATGTCCACATGATTCTGAAGCACTTTTATCATAAGACTTCATCTGTTTAATCGCATCTACAAAAGAGCAAGTGTCTTTCTTATTTTCTAAGACTTTTATCATCCAATAATTAATGGCTGTAATATCATTTAAACAGTTCGTCTTAGCCTCTTGATTCATCTCTCTTAAGGCATATAATTCTTCTTTTAAATACTCTAAGTTTTGCTGATACTTTTGTATTTCAGTTAACACCTTTTGAGGTTCAGTCTTATGTATAACTACAGCCATTTCTTCTTTCACATGAATAGTTTGTTCAGAAGAAGGATTTTTCCTAGTCTGTACAGGAGTCTCTTCACTTTGCATACTTACCTCTTCAATAACTGTACTCGCTGCCAACTTTTCACTCTGTAACTCAATTTTTTTATTTTTCTCATTTAAACGGGCTATTTCATTATGTAATTTCTTTTTTTCAGCCTTATCTTTTTCTTCATTCTTTTCATCTATAAAAAGTTGAAGCATCTCCTCACTCATAAAAAAACCAGCATCTTGAAAAACCTTAAGATGTTTAGTATCTTTAGCTTCTAAAAGTGCTTGCATATCTCGGTGAATTTGTGCTTGAATATTATTATTTTGATTACTAAGGTTACGAAGTGTTTTAGCATAAGCTTTTAGTGCTTCTTTATCCAGAACCAATTCAGGATCATCTTCTACCTTATCTAAGGCAAGTCCTGCTTCTAGACTTCGTTGAGCATCTTCACAAAAAGCTTCTAAAAGTTCTGGTCTATCGTGATAGATATCTAAGTCTTTAATCTGTTCATATTGAGCCATATTTTCATAAATTTCATCTCCTGCTGAAGAAAATACATGAGGATATTGCGAGGCAAAGGCAAGAGTGGAAACAAGTAAAAATATAAATAAGCGCATTATGCTCCTTTAATTAGTTTTTCTATAGGTTCGGGTTTAGCATGTAGATAACCTTGGGCATAATCAACACCCAACTCTTTTAAAACATTTTCAATTTCAATGTTTTCAACATATTCACAAATAGTTTTCATCCCCATAGTATGAGAGATTTCATTAATGGATTTTACCATAGCTTTATTAATTCTGTTGGTATGAATGTCAATAACAAAGGCACCATCAATTTTTAAGTAATCTACAGGGAGGTTTTGAAGGTAGCAAAAGAGGATAAACCTGAACCAAAATCATCCAAAGAAAACCGACACCCCAAACTATGCATACGATTAATAAATTTTAAAGCAACACTCAAGTTTGCTACTGCAGCCGTCTCGGTTACCTCAAAACAGATAGTATTATGAGGAACATGGTAACGATTAAATAGCTCCTCAATATAAGCAGTCAAGCCACTATCATTAAGTGAAACACCTGATAAATTGATACTAAAACGGTAAAGTTGATCATTAGAAATTTGCAGATTAACATAATTTTTAAAAACAGACTCAATCACCCATCTGTCAATACCTTGCATCATACCATAACGCTCAGCTGCAGGAATAAATGCCATAGGTGAGATAATTTTATTTCCCTCTTTTAGTCGAATAAGTACTTCATAATGTTTAAATGCCTTACTTTTGTGTTTTAACGAGACGATAGGCTGTACATATAAAACAAATTTTTCTTCTTCAAGAGCCTGGGTCAAACGTCCTAACCATTGCATTTCTGAACGTTTTTCTTGAAGTTGTTTATCATCATTTGTTGTTACAAATATACAGTTACGTCCCTTCTCTTTAGCCTGATAGCATGCCTCATCTGCCGCAGAAATTATATCCACTAAAGAGCAGCACTCTCTAGTTATAGGAACCATTCCTATACTAGCACCCACAACAAAAACCTTATTTTCCCAAGCAAAACGGTACTCTTTGATTGCCTTTAACAAGGCTTCTGCTTTTTTCTTAGCCTCTTTAATAGTATTACCTATAAATAAGATACCAAACTCATCTCCTCCCAGACGAGCAAGAATATCTTTTTCATCTACATGCTGTTGCATAATAAATGATATCTGCTTTAAGAGTTCATCTCCTGCCATATGCCCAGAAGTATCATTAACAATTTTAAATTGGTCTAAATCTAAATAACACATAATACTTTGAGCTGAAGCATTTGAAGAGTATTTTAGTGCAAAAATAAGACGTTTTTCAAATTCATACCGATTATACAGCCCCGTAAGCGTGTCATGTATAGCAAGATGTTGAAGCTCTTTTGTACGTTTTTTCACCTCACCTTCTAAATTTGTTGAATGCACATGAAGTTTATCATTTAGGTTTTTATTCATAAAATCTGATCGTGCTAGTGAGTCTGTATGCACCGTCACCTCATAGCCTAAGGCAAAAAAGAGCCCAATCACCAAAATAATATTTAGACGTATTAAAAGAGGATCCGTAATAAACAGAAACATAAGAACAGAAAAACCGATAAGAAAGGTGAAAAAGTTAAGATGCATTCCCTGACAAGACTGAACATTCAACTCACAATAATTACATCTCTCATAAGGTGTAAACCCATTTCTAGCTAAGACACAGTTTTTATTAATCTTTCCCTCTTGTTGAGTAAAGAGGTCAAGTTCTATATTTTTAAGTTCACTCACTTTGTAAACTTCTTGACGCCATGTATATACGCGATATAAATTAAAGAAGAAAAACAAAAACCAAAAAAGCTTGATATTAACATTGTCATGCTCATTACAGATGCTGTCATCCATGCACTTAAAGGAGAAAAAGAGTAGAGATAAATTATTAATATACCTACAAAAACACGCATAAAGTCTTCAAAAACTTCTGCCAATTGGTTAACAACATACGAGTGCGCATACTGAGGTGCTGTTGTAAAAAGAGGCTGTTGCATTATAAAATTTAAAAATTTGAACAGAAGTGTTGTAGGCGAGTAATTTATGGTCGTAATAAAACTAATAAGACTAAGCACCAAAAATATATAGATATAGAGTATATCTTCTGTAAAAACAGAAGCCAGAACAATAAGACCGAAAATAAGACGTTGAAACTGAACGTATTCTGCTTTAGGCTGTTGATATTTGAGAAAAATCATTACTGTATGATAGCAAAGTAACTATAAAATAAGCTTATATTCTCTTTATTTAACAAGGGCTTGAAGAACCGTTTGCCTTCGTGTGGTATCTAACTTTTTGCAACCCGCACTAAAGCATGCGCCCTCACCTACAAGATAACAATGTTTTTTAGCTCTTGTTATTGCCGTATATAAGAGTTTAGTATTGTGCATAATAAAATGTGAATAGGTAATAGGAATCACTACACTCTCATACTCCATGCCTTGAACCTTATGAATGGTTAGTGCATACGATAAAGACAGATGAGACTTTAGCTGATCCAAATCATACTGCACCACCAATTCCTCATTTGGATAAAAAACAAAAAGAATCTCTTCATCCTTATCAATTTTAAAAATCAAGCCGACCATTCCATTAAAAATACGACGGTTAAAACTCTCATCAGAATTTTTAAAACCTTCAGGTGTAAAAGCCGGCATGTTCTCATTTTTTATATGTACAACCTTATCCATCTGACGATATTCAAACTTCCCTTTTTTAACTGCACTACTTGAGACAGGATTAAAATACGATTGTAAAATATTATTTAGGTTTTCACTTCCTAAGATTCCAGCTTTCATTGGCGTAATGACTTGAAAAGCATTAAGGTATTCAAGAATTTTCTTATCTTTTAAAAGCTCTCGAGAATGAGGAATATAATCCACTGCAAGATGCATCATTGAAGCTAAAATCTTATGTGAGTTTTCTTCTTTTAAGGCTTTAAAATCATTTTGAGACAAGCTGTTTTTCTGTTTATAATGGTTCTCGATACTGACCTCATGAAAATGAAAATCATCATACTCCTCATAAAATAGAGGCACCTGCCCCTGTCGAATAGTATTAGCAACTAAGGCAATGGCTTGTTTCTCATTTTGCCGATACAATTTTGTTAATTTCACGGTAGGTGCAAGTGCTAAGCTTATCATATCAGAAAGCACATTTCCTGCACCAATAGGAGGCAACTGCCCATCATCGCCTACAATAATAAAAATTGCATCATCAGCAATCATTTTTGTTAATTGAAAAAAAAGCATGGAGTTCACCATAGAAGCTTCATCTAAAAGAATAACTTTAAAAGGGAGTTCACCCTTATCTTCATAACGTACAATTAAGGATTGAATTGTTGAACTCTGATACCCCGTAGTTTCAGAAATTCTTTGCGAAGCAATACCTGAGAGTGCCGTACACATAATGAAGTTCTCACCTACTTTTTCTTTAAGAAGGTCTAAAATAAGACGTGCCGAGGTTGATTTACCTGTTCCCGCATATCCCACTAAAAGTAAAATGGAAGCACCCTTATTTAAGATATCAACTGCTGTTCTTTGCTCTTGCGAAAGCGTAAAGCCTGCCTCATTTTCTCTCTCTTTTACAAAAGTGTCTAAATCTTTTTTAATCTCACCAAAATCTTGCTTCACTTTTTTCTTCACAAAAGAGAGGATCTGTTCTTCTGCATAATAATAGATATCAGGTGCTAAAAGCTCGCCAAAACGATGAAGTTGAGACTCATGTACCATCTGTAAAATCACCTGTTCATATAAGGCATGTTGATTAAAAAGGTTTAACTCTTCATCTAACCTTCCATACAAAGCAAACTCATTTATACACGAATTACCTTGCATATCACATAACTCGCGAATAAGATAATTAATGGCAGAATAGATACGGTTCTCATCTAACTCAGCTACTCCCATTTTTTTAGCAATTTCATCTGCACGCCTAAAGCCTATACCTTTAATATTTGTTAAAACATAAGGATTTTTCTTTATCTTTTTAGCCGGTTCAGGAATCTCTTTAAGTTGGGTAGCAATCAGATGAATCATTGCTGAACTCACATCAAATGGTGCTAAGAACTCACCCAATTCACGAATTGAGCGAAACTGTTTCCATGACTTCTGAATTTTTTCAAGTTTTTTTTCTTTAACACCCTTAAATTCAAGAAGTTTATTGATGTCATTATCTAAAACATCAATCAGCCCCTCTTCACCAAACTTTTCAATCAGGTCTGAGGTAAGTTTTTTAGTAAAACCTTTTACTACTCGATTTAAAAAGAAAAAAAGTTCAGATTGGTTAACTTTAACTGAACTACATTTAAAGGTGGTACCATGCTTTTTATGTTCAACACGTTCACCTTCAAGTGTAACTGCAGCACCTTTTAGGCTCGATACAGGTGCTTCGACATACTCACCAGAAATTTTAGTCTTGTCTGATAAAACAGCAATAAAAAAACTCTCGTTCTCGTAAATAATAGCATCAATTTGTCCGATAAGTCGTGTAGAGGTATTCATATGAAGATTATACTATAAGGGGCTTAGTAAAAAGCATCTTATAGCATTTTGTAAGATATATTGAGCATTGAAGAAGAAAATGCTTCAAACAATAACATTTTCATATCCAATAAATAGTGGGTGCATAAGAAATATTTGCTAAGTAAACCGCCACGGCTTGTTTTACAGGAAACATTTGCTTAGCAAACCGCCACGGCTTGTTTTAAAAACTTAATTCGCTAGAACACGTAGATTACGTTCTTCTTCTTGTGCCTTATAAAGTTCTGCACAACCCTTTGAAAGCTCACGAATTTGAAGAATATAATTAGCACGTTCAGTAGCAGAAATTGCTTTTCGTGCATCTAAAACATTAAAGGTACTTGAGGCTGCCATACATAAGTCATATGCAGGAAGAGGAAGCCCTGCTTCTAAACTACGTTTACACTCTGCAGCTTTAGCATCAAATTCTTTAAACAGCATATCTGTATCGGCAACTTCAAAATTATATTTTGAGAACTGTATCTCACTCTCTTTATGAATATCTCTGTACAGTGTATTACCGTGTTCATTTTCATTCCACACAATATCAAAAATATTATCAACACCTTGAAGATACATGGCAAGACGTTCCGTGCCATAGGTAATCTCAACCGCAACAGGGTCACAAGAAATACCCCCTACTTGCTGAAAATAGGTAAATTGAGTAACTTCCATACCATTTAACCATACTTCCCAACCCAGACCCCAAGCACCAAGCGTTGGAGATTCCCAGTTGTCTTCTACAAAACGAATATCGTGTTGACTTAAATCAAGACCTAGGTATTCTAAAGACTTAAGGTAAAGTTCTTGAATATTGTCTGGGCTTGGTTTAATAAGGGCTTGAAACTGATAATATGAACCTAAACGATTTGGATTTTCTCCATAACGACCATCTGTTGGACGACGTGAAGGTGCTACATAAGCAACTGACCAAGGTTTTGAGTCCAGTGAACGTAAAAAAGTTGCAGGGTGAAAAGTTCCTGCTCCTGAAGAGATATCATAAGGTTGAACGATATTACAACCCTGCTCTTTCCAGAAGATTTGAAGTTTTAAAAGTAAATCAGAAAAGGTAATCATTGTGTCTCCGTTGTAGTCTGGCTACATAAATTATGCGAATTATAACAAAAGAGTTCTTACATAAGTTGTAGAGCAGATCGAATATGAAGTTAATTAGGATTAGAGACATCTCTTATAACTTTAAAGGGCTAATACTGTACACTTTTTAAAAAAGAGAAATATATGACAAATAAACTTTTAATAGTATGGACAAGTGCAGATATTGAAGTGGCAAAAAAGATGGTACTTTTGTATGGAAGTGTCATTCTTCCTAGGGGATATTGGGATGAGGCGGTGATTATGATTTGGGTACCTTCAGCTAAACTCTTAGCCCAAGATAAGGAGTTGCAAAAACAAGTTAAAATTGTTCAAGAAACTGGGGTTAAATTTAACTGCTGTGTGGTCTGCAGTGATGATTATGGGGTGAGCGATAAGTTGACTTCTTTAGGTATTGATATGATTCATACAGGAGAGATGTTGACCCAAGCACTCCAAAATGACTGGAAAACAATTACTTTTTAGACAAGAGCCTACAGTACAAAGGGGATAAACATCTTTGTTTTTTTCTGAAACTCTAGATATTGCGGCGTTTTTGCACACCAAAACTTCTCTTCTGTTTTGGCTTTAAAGTATAAAACAACAATAAGAAGTACAAGTACAGGCAGCTTCCAAAAAGTAAAAAGAGATACTATCTCCGCCAAGGCAATTAAGCTTACTCCAGTATACATAGGATGACGTATAAAACGATAAGGGCCTTCAGTAATTAATTCACAGCCATGTTTAATTTCAGGAATAATATTAAAATTTCCCAGTTTGTTATAAAAAACGGTCCATAAAAATAGAGAAATGGCTAAAAAGATAAATATATATTTCAACTCAGAACCATAAGGCACTAACTCCGTATCAAAGGGTAAAAAAAGTAGTCCTAAAAAGAAAAACTGTAAAAAGACTAAAAGGTGTGAAATTGTCATTTATCGTCTTAACTTAGGCTCAAATATTTGTGCAATATCAAAGCTTAAAAACTCTCGAAATATTCTCATAAATCCCCATAATGCTAAAAGAGGAAAAAGAACAGACTCAATAATAAAAATCGTTATAAGTGTTAACATATAATCAATGGCTAAACTAAACTTTTCATGTAAATCTGTCCATAAAGTTTGCATCTGTAAACGAAATTCTTCTAACTGTTTAGTAAGGTTTAAAGAGTCTATCCATGAGTGTTTTTGATTTTGTTTCTGCTGCACTTTTTGCACTAAAACTTTGGACTCCTTTTGTGTTAATTCTAAAGAAATTTTTGCATTTTCATACTTTGGCTCTAAGGCATAACTAAAAACAGCAGCATTTAAAAGTACAATTAAAGGGGCTACAAAACGCAAAAAAGAGACAATAACAAAGGCTTTAAAAATAAGGTTAAAACTCGACTTATGCCAAAGCTGACGAGACCATAACATAAGAATAATTACAGCAGAAGAAAGGGCTAAAAGGATTTGAACCAATTCTGTTTTACCCAAACGTAAGATGACTTCTTGCACACCTAAAGAGACAGATGACATTAACATTACCCAAGAAAAACGCTCAACCATGTCATTTAAGGGGTCAAGTACCTGACCTACTGCAAAGTTCACACCCACGCCTGCTGGTGTTGCATACACTTCAGTACCTTGAACAACAGAAATAAGCCCATTAAGCCCGCGCGCAATTGCAAAAACAGTAACAGAACGGGTAAAAGCCCTATCGAGTCGTTGGCTACTTACATCATCTAACACCTTAATTGAAGAGATAAAAACTACTACAATAAGTAAAATTGAAATAATAAATTTTCTATACATCTTTGTATTATATCTTATTCCCCACAATAGTTTCCATCGCAAGCAGGAACAACTCCAGAATCACTGGCACTCGAGACTAAAAACTTTACCAAATGGCGACGACGATTTTTATAATAAGACTTTTTAAAAATCTTAAGTGCTTTTTCACTCTTAATATGTAGTACTAAGATTTTTTTATCTCCATTTTGAAAAAGTCGTTTCCACTCCTTTGTTCTTAACATAGCTGCACCCTTATAAGGGCTTCCATTACATTGTTTACAGAGTTTTTTATAGGTTTTAATTCCTCTTTCTGAATAATTTTGACGAGCATGCAGTTGAGAAACAAAAAAAATTATTAATATGACTAAAATTGATTTATACATTTACAATCCTTAATAAACCTAAAAGCGTATTATAAGAATAAAGAATAAAGATAGGATGAATATACTTACATTCATAAAATTAATAAACTACTATTAGACTTTTTTTCTAAGAAAGATTTATGTTAAAAGAGGGTTCAATATAAGGGTAAAAGATTTTAAAGGATTTCAAATGCAATCTCAAGAATTGGAATTTTTCAAGGCTCAACTACTGGATGCTAAAAAGCATATCCTTCAAAATGTAGAACTGGCTTCTAATGAACTTAAACAACTTCAAACCCAAGAAAATAATGATGATATGGATTTTGCATCAATGCGAAGTGATGCAATGATAGAACAGGTTATATCAGATCAACAAAACTCTGAACTCAAGGATATTGAATATGCCTTAGAGCGTATTGAAAATGGTAGCTATAATACCTGTGAAATGTGTTCAGATGACATTGGAATGGCACGACTTAAGGCAAAACCTTATGCTAAATTTTGTATGACCTGTCGACCTTTATATGAAAAGACTCTCTAACTCATCGGCGTTGTAAGGTTTTTTAGGTACCATAAGCCCTATAGTAAGAGTAAAAGCTCATTTTGGGAGACATCAATGTCAAGTCTAAAAAATAATAATATTGTACTTATGGGATTTATGGGGGTCGGAAAAGGATCTTTAGCTCGCGAACTCACTAAACAGACGGGTCGTATGGCAATTGATAGTGATGATTTAATTGAAAGCATGCAAAATATGAAAGTTTCAAAAATCTTTGAAAAAGAGGGTGAAGCTTATTTTAGAAAATGTGAAAAAAATCTCTCTAAATGGATGAAAAAAAGTGTTGAAAATACTATTATTTCTATAGGTGGAGGTTTTCACCATGTGGGTAATTTACAAAAAATTGGTCATGTTATCTATTTAGAATCTTCATTTAATGCTATTTTAGACCGTATAAACTCTTTTGATAATGCAAAAAGTAAACTCAAAAAACGTCCCCTTCTTCAAAATATGGCAAAAGCTAAGGCACTTATCAATGAACGCCATCCTGCCTATATTGAACAAGCAGATACGGTAATACAAACCGCAGGCAAAACATCTTCTGAACTAGCAGAAGAGATTATTAATATGTTTAAACTTAATAAATAAACGTCTTAATAAGCAGATATTTATTAAAATATCTGCTTTAACAATATCTTCACACATTCTCTACACAAACGCTAAGTATACTTCTCTTAGAAGTCAAAGAAAACCAATTCATTTTATTCAAAGTTTATTCCCTAGCCTTTGAAACAATAAACATATTATTTAGTCCTTTTTCATGTGATTCACCCTAGTCACAGACAACCTTTAACATACTTTGACTTCTATGTTAAAATACTCTTATGAAGAAAATCACCTTAATATTATTTTTTAGCCTTACTCTTTTTGCAAATCATTATCCTCAAATATTTTCACAATTGGCTTCGCCTTTATTTGAACAGGTTAATAATTTTGAAGCTTTAAAAAATAATACCCTTTTTAGAAATCAACAGGAGCTCATTCAAGAATATAAAACTAAGGCAGACGAAGCCTTATTGCATGGGCAAGCACTGGATAAAAAAGAGTCTGTCGATATAAAGGCTTATCTTAAAGAGTTACGTCACTTACAGCAACTCCATGACAAGATTGAAAAAATCTATAAACATAAACTTTATAAAAGTATAAATGACAAAAATATATCTGCTTTTTACAGTATCACTTCAACACCTCTTCCTTTTATACGCTCAGATGCTCGTTTAAAGAAGTGTGTTGTTAATTATTATAAAAACACCCAAGACAAAAGAGTTCCTTTTTTAGAAGACTTAGTCAAAGACTATAAACTTGATGAAGACTCTTATGCCTTACTTGAGGCTATGTTTAAAACACGTCAACGTAACCTAAAAGTAAAAACACGTCAACAACTTGATAATTTTGAGGCGAATCCCTTAAGAAAAAATCCTATTGAAGTCATTATGTTAAGAGTAAAAAATGGTTTTGACTTATACTTAGAGAATCATGCTTATTATAATGTAACTATTCAACTAAAAACACCTAAACAAAAAAATCTTTCAAGTTCACATCAACTTCCTTACACCAACTCTTTTCCCCCTCAATCACGTACAAAACTTATAAGTTTCACAAGACAAGACCCAAATAAAGCCTCAGCTGTTCAAACCCTGTATTCAAGCTTAATTGGTCGATTAAACCCCGCTTATGATGACTCTTATATTTACGCACTTCCTTATCAAAGAGGAAAGGCTTATCTCTTAACCCAAGGTTTTAATGGAAAACATACACATAAGGGTCAAAGTGCATATGCTCTTGATTTTAAGATGGACGTGGGAACACCTATTTATGCCATGAGAGATGGTACTGTTATTGCGGTAGAATCTAAACATACACAACATGGCTATTCTAAAGCCTTCTTAAATAAAGCCAACCATATTGTTATCGAACACACGGATGGAACAATGGCGATGTATGCACACCTAAAACCTAATGGGGTCAAAGTTAAATTAGGACAAAGGGTTAAAAAATATCAATACATAGGTCTTTCTGGAAATACAGGTTTCTCTTCAGGTCCACATCTACATGTACATATTTCAGCTATAAAAAGTTTTAAAAGTGGCCCAAGTTCAGTCGCTTTTAAATTTAACACCAAGTCTGGAGTAATAAGCAATCCTATTGAAAAGAGTGCTTATATTTGTAGGTAATTATTTAATAAAGTCTTTAAACTTCATCATAAATTTTTGAACCTTAGGGGAGACTACTGCCTGACAATAACCTTGATTAGGATTATGGGTTAGATAATCTTGATGATAAGTTTCTGCATCATATACTTCAGGTGCGGGGCTTAACTCAGTTACAATAGGTGAAGGTAATAAATGTTGTAACTCTTCCATCTTGGCTTCTGCCGCATCTTTTTGTTCATCATTTAAATAATAAATTACTGAACGATATTGTGTTCCAGAATCTGAACCTTGTCGATTTAAAGTTGTTGGATCATGAATTTCAAAAAAAATATCTAAAATATCTTCATAAGAGATAATTGTTTTATCAAAGCTCACCGTGACAATTTCAGCATGCCCCGTAACTCCTGTACATATCTGCTCATAAGAGGGATTAGGTCGTTTTCCTCCTGCATAGCCACTAATTGCCGACTGCACACCCTTAGCACGGTTAAACACTGCTTCAATACACCAGAAACATCCACCACCAATAATTGCTTTTTGCATAATAATCCTAATTCATATAATTTGTAGAATTTAATCGTAAAGAGGGAAAGAGAGAGTTTAATAAAATAAGTTAGACAAAATAAAAAGGAATAAACTAAGTAAAAAAACATTTTTTTTCACACAAGATGTTTATATACTGCCCCTAGAAAACAAGTTCAAGGAGTAGATTATGGAATTTTCAAATACAATGTTATTTGCAATTTATGGAGGCGTTTTATTTACCTTAACGGCTATAGCCATTTATTATACAGAAAGAGTATTTGGCAGATAAAGCTTAGTCATATTTCTCTTTTATCTCTAAAAAAAGCCCAAAATTATCCATAAAAAGATCGGTTATGCGATGGTCAAAATGTTTAGCTTTTTGAGATTTTAAAAAGGCAAAGATATCATCTAAATTCCATCCATCCTTATATTTTCTTGATTAAGAAAGTGCATCTAAAACATCTGCAAAAGCAACAATTCTTCCAATAATATGAATCTCTTTACCTTTTAATGCACGAGGATAACCTGTTCCATCCCACTTTTCATGATGCTGATGAGCAATAATAGCAGCAACTTGCATTAAAGGAAGTTTTGATTTATTTAAAATTTCATATCCCGCTTGTGCATGATCTTTCATAATAATAGATTCAGATTCGGTATGTTTACTGGGTTTATGCAAAATATGATCAGGTGTTGTTACCTTTCCTATATCATGCATTGCCGAAGCTCTTTTAATAAGCTCGGCCTGCTCATGACCATAACCTAACAGCCTTGCTATAAGTGCCGAATACTCAGCTACTCTTTGAACATGTCCAGAGGTCTCTTCACAATGCTTGTCTGCTAAGGTACTCATCATATAAACAAGTTCAAGTTCTGTTCGTTCGAGTCTTTGTTCTTCAAAAAAAGAGAGTTTTAGGTGCGTATTAATACGCACTAGAAGTTCTACAGGGCGAAAAGGTTTACTTAAATAGTCAACTCCCCCTACTTCAAAACCCTTACTCACCCCATCAATATCACTAATAGCAGTAAGAAAAATCACAGGAATTTTTCGAATTCTAGCCAAACCTTTTTTTAATATACGACAAACTTCATACCCATCCATTCCTGGCATCATAACATCAAGTAAGATCAAATCAATTCGAGGATTCTTTTTAAGATAGGCTAAGGCTTCTGCCCCGCTTTCAACAAGAGATACCTTATACCCCTTTTTATCTAAAATATTTTTTACTAACTGTAAATTAGTGGCAGTATCATCAACACAAAGAATATGAAAAATTTTATTTTTAATGTCTATCATTAATTTTTAAAACCAAGCCTATTATTTAAATTTATAATTTTTATAACTATATCCTAAATAGGTAAACTAAAGAACATTATTAACGGTAATTTTTGAATCTTTTAACTCAATATGTAGGGTTAATTCATAAGCATCTTCATGATCTTGTCTCACGCAGACCTCATATGTTCCATTAACGTTAAGCTCTGGCCAATCTTCAAAACCTATAATCTCTTCAACATCACCACGAAAACAGTAACCATTAAAGGCATCAATTATCTCTTCTTCCATATCAGCAACCGGTATATTTTCAAGCTTTTCTAAATTTTTAATGACCTGTTTAAAAGTCATTCCTACACCAGGAATTAACATCTTTATCTCCTTTTTACATACACTAAAATACTCTTAAATAGTAAAGTTTTATATACAGAATTATAGGGAATTTAACTTGAAAGTAAGACACCTTTTAGAAAAAGATATTAAATTGTAAAAAAATTTATCTTTATCTCTCTATAGTTATCTCAAAAAAGTTAGATACAATGAGAATAATACTTGAAAGGTTTTTCTGTATGTTTGTTAATCAAAAGTATGTTTATATTACCTTACATAAATAGATTCTAGTCATGATAGGCTTATCTCTTATTCCTGGCTTAGGATATATCTTTTTAGGTTGGCTCAATAATATTGTTGAACCTGCTCTATTTTGGTATGCTCTTGTTCTGCTGACCTCCATTTGGGGAAGACAGCTGTATATAAATTTTGATTACAAAAGTATGGGAAGTACAGAACTTAAGCTTTGGCATAAAAAGCTCTCATTCTTTTATTTTATTATCTTTGGCTTATGGACTGTTGTTTTTCTCATATATGCGAATGAAACTGAAAGTAAAATGCATTATATTGCTATTTTTACTGAGTTAGGGACCGCTGTTGTTGCTACAACCCTACTTTTTTCTGATAAGTATATACTGAGACCCATTATCCTTATACTAATGTTACCTCTGAGTATCTATTTCACTTTAATAGGAGAATTTTATGCTTATATACTCTCTTTATTTTCACTCATTTTTACAGGTGTGCTCTTCTACTCCGCCAACAGTTCAGATAAACTTTTTCAAAAAACACATTATCAAGCTACCCATGACCAATTAACTGACATTTATAATAGACATGCCTTTCTTGATGCCTTACAAAAAAAGACTAATGAGTTAGAAAAATTAAAAAATTACTCTTTCTTACTTCTTATTGACCTTGACCACTTTAAAACCGTTAATGACTCTTTAGGTCATGATATTGGAGATAAAATTTTACAAGAGGTCTCTTTACGACTCAAAGACACCGTAAAATAGGAGTGCATTATAGCCCGACTTGAGGGAGATGAATTTGTCTTTTTAGGTCAAAACTTTCAAAATTCTCAAGAGGGTTTACACAAGGCTGTTTCAATCTCTGAAGAACTCCTAAAAAACTTAAAAAAGACCTATACCATTAATGAACATCAAATTTTTCTTAGTGCAAGTATAGGTGTAAGCCTACTCTCTCCTGAGTGTTTAAATGTAAACACCTTTATTAAAGAAGCTGATATCGCTATGTATGAAGTAAAAAACAAGGGAAGAGATGGGGTAATTCTCTTTAATGATGAGCTTTCACAACGTGTAGAAAGCCATTTAAAAATAGAACGCAACCTCCATACTGCCTTAGCAAATAATGAGATATATCTTAACTTTCAACCTCAGGTTAATCTTAAACAAGAACTTATTGGATGTGAGGTTTTAGTACGGTGGAACAGTAAAGAGCTCGGTTCAGTTCCTCCTGATATTTTTATTCCTATTGCAGAACAGACAGGGATTATCATCAAACTAGGGTATTATATTTTAGAAGAGGCATTTAAGACCTTCAAGGCTTGGAATGATAAGGGGCTTATCTTAGAACAATTCTCTATCAAAATTAGTATGCGACAATTTTTTCATTACTCTTTTACTCTTGATATAGGAAGATTATGTCAACAGTATTTAACTAAAGATTTACAAAAAAAGATTATTTTTGAGATGACAGAAACATTTTTAGCCGAAGATATTAATAAGGTCATTTCTGTTATGAATGGAATTCACAATAACCTTGGTATACGTTTCTCTTTAGATGATTTTGGAACAGGATACTCTTCTTTAAGTTATCTGCAACAGATGCCTCTGCATGAATTAAAAATAGACCAATCTTTTATTTATGACCTTAGTGAAAATAATAAACAGATGATTCTTATTATCTTAGCTATGGCTAAAACCTTTGACCTTACTGTCGTTGCTGAAGGGGTTGAGACAGATGAACATTATCAATTCTTAGCCCAAAGCGATTGCCACTTTCTTCAGGGATATTTTTATTCAAAACCTCTTTTAAAAGAGTCTTTTGAAGCCTACTATCAAAAACAAAAAGATTCTTAAAGCAGGTTATCTATCTAAAGATCTTAAACTTTTTTCAGCAGCACGGTTTTGTCTATCATAAGATTTTTGGTCAAACTCTTTTGAGGCACATCCTGCAAAAATAGCAAGCGTTATTATGGCTAAAATAATTACTTTCATCTTTTCTCCTGTGGCATATTTATATAAAGATTATAACCTAAGAGTGATACTTATGTGATTAATTTTAACTATACTCTTTTTTAAGACGGGTATTTAAACATATATGCAACTCCTCCTTAAGTTATTCCCTAGTAACTTAGCCTTATTTACAGTGAACTCGTCTTCCCTATTTTCAGCATCTTGCCTATTTGAGATGCTGGTTTCGGCTCTGAAATAAAATTGCCCTGTGCAAAATCAATCCCTAACTCTTTGACCACATCAAAAATCTCTTTATTAGCTACAAATTCAGCTATGGTCTGCGATTTTGTCATATCTGCAAATGCCTTAACTGTTGTAGTAATATTAAGACTCTGTTGGTCTTTATCTATATTTTTAATAAATTGTCCATCAATTTTTATGTAATCTACATTAAGAAGCATCAGATGTGCAAAATTTGAGTTGCCAGTACCAAAATCATCAATGGCAATTTTACAACCTAAGCGTTTTAACTCTTGAATAGTCTCAATAATTTTCTCTTCATCGCCTAAGGTTCCGGTTTCAAGAAGTTCAAAAATAATATTTGAGGCATTTACCTTAGACCTTTTCATCAGGTTTTTAATTTCTGGTAATAAGTCAGCTTGTTCAAAGTCTTCAAATGAGACATTAATAGAAAACTCAATTTCAGGAAAATTAACAGAAGTTTCAAATACTTGTTTTAACATAATTCGCGTAATATCAGAAAGTTTTCCCATTCTTGCAGCCGCCCCAAGAAAAAATGAGGGAGAAATCACCTTATCTTCGTCTATCATCCTAACCAATGATTCAAACTTATACACACAATTTTCTTTAATATTATAAATCGGTTGAAAATAAGCGACTAAACGGCTCTCATCAAAGGCATATTGTAGTTTTTGTGCCCACTTCACATTATTTTGAAAATCTTTAAGATGTTTATTTTCATCAAACACTACATATTTAAGATGTTCTTGTTTTTCGGCTTCATCTAAGGCTATTCCAGCACGTGTAAAAAGAGTCAGTTCAGATATTTTTGAGGGTTCAGCCATAGCCAGAGAAAAGTTTAAAACAATAAAGATATTATCCTTAACAAGGATAATATCTTGTACCTCATTATAATAATAACTCAGATCTTTTTTATTCACACCTAAGAGTGCAAATACATCACTATCAACACGATATATCTCAAAATAATTTTTATACATATCTTGCAATTTAAAAACAAAATCTTTTAAAACAGCTTCTCCTATCTCTGTTCCATAACTACTGTTAATATCTTTTAAATTATTAATTTTCACTAAAATTAAACTCTCATTTTCCTTAATATCTAAAAGCAATTTTTTCTGGTTAGAAAGGGAGCTTGTTGCATCAAAATACAACTGATTAATTAATTTAAAGTGTGCTTTTTCTAGGTTAGTATGTAATACATTTAATTCTTTAATATCACTTTTTTCAAACTTAAAAGCTTCTTCATAAAAAAGCCGATTAGAAGCACTTGAGACATCTGAAATTGGACCAGTGATTTCTGAAGTCATCTGTTCTGTACTTATTTTTAATTTTTGGTAAAGATAAAGATGTAAAAGTACAATCAATATTAAAATTGCCAAACCCACATTACGTGTTTTTACAAGAATATCTACAAAATCTTTCTCAAGTTCACTCTTTTTTGTTACTAATATGAGTTTAAGATGACTATCCCCCAACATATGTTCATGAAACAGATAATTTGAATTTTTACTCGGTGAATAAGTAAATTTTTTAAGCACTTCTTTTTTACCATCTTTATATAAACCCGTAAAAGAAGCTATAGAAAAGTCTTTCACAGACTGTTCTTCATTTGAGGAAAACAAAAGATAGCCCTCTTCATCCGTAATCATTACATAAGCATTTAAAGGTAAGGCAATTTCACTTAGTTTTTTAGCACTTTGTGAGGTTAAAGAAATCCCCACCACACCAATCATATTATTATCTTTATAAATGGGTGAAACTACCGCTCCAATCTGTCCAATACTCAGCGCCCAAGATTCATTAAAAAGAGGTATAAAAATAGTTTTTCGTTCAGGATTAAACTTTTCTGCTGAACGAAAATAGTAAGATTGTTGTGTTGCATCCAAATCAGGGCTCACCTCTTCATATAAGTTAATTTTGGGATAAAAAAGAGAATATTTTGAACCAATATTTATCCATGCAGCATCAATCTTTTTTCCATGTTTTTCTAAGATGGCATTTACGGGCAAAATCATAAGATAAAGCATCTGCAAGTTTCTCTTATCTATCTCAGTAAGTTGACTAACATTTGTTGTATAAATCGAAGCAATACTGCTGTCTTTTACAAAAAAGAAACCCTTATTTGAGCCAAAATTAAGTATAGAATTTGAACCTGTATCTATATTTGCAAAAGCAGGTTCAATAATTTTTTTAAGTGCCGTTGCATCATTAATAACATTAGAAAACTCTTGCTCCATTCGTTTAGCAAGCTCTGAGGTTAAAGATTCAAAACCTTGGGTTGAACGCTCTATAACTAACTCTTTGTTTCCTTCAAAACGGTAATAACTGGCTAATAAAATAACAATAATAAGTAAAACTTCGGCTAAAACAATAGGAACAATGGCAGAGCGTAAAATTTTCTTAAAAACATAGGAGTGAAGCATCTGCATAATTAGTATTAACCTTATTTGCATTATTTAAAAAAAGACACTCATCTTTTTTTATGCTCTATTTAGATAAAATAACAAAACTATTAAAAATAAAAGATTTATATGTCAACTAAACAATATATTTTAGACACAATTAAAAAACGTCCCCTCATTATCGATGGGGCTATGGGTACGTAATTACAAGACAGAAGTGATCAAATCACAGATGCACAATGGGAAGGAATTGAGGGTTGTAATGAACTTCTTAATGTCACAGCACCTGAACTCTTAGAAGAGATTTTTGAAGCTTACCTTGAGGCTGGGGCTGATCTAATTACTACCAATACCTTTGGTGCTTTTGATTGGGTTTTAGATGAGTACCAAATTGGAAATAGAGCCTATGAATTAGCTAAGGCAGGAGCTGAAGTTGTAAAAAGATCTTGTGATAAGTTTTCAACACCTGATTTTCCACGTTTTGTCTTAGGCTCTATTGGACCCGGTACCAAACTCCCTTCCTTAGGGCATATGCATTATGATGACATGCTTAAGGGTTATACCGAGTGTGCTCTAGCACTTATAGATGGTGGAACAGACATCTTCTTGCTTGAAACCTGTCAAGATCCACTTCAAATTAAAGCTGCTCTACATGCCTGTGAAGCTGCCAATAAAGAGCGTAAAACAGAACTGCCTATCATGGTCTCTGCAACTATTGAACTTGCAGGAACAATGCTTATTGGAACAGATGCGCAGACTATTGCGGCTATCTTAGAACCTTTTGATATTTTAAGTCTTGGTTTTAACTGTGGAACAGGACCTGAGCAGTACGGTAAACACATAAAAACCCTTGCAGAGGTTTGGGCTAAACCTATCTCTGTTCATGCTAATGCAGGTCTGCCTCAAAATAGAGGAGGCGTTTCATTTTACCCAATGGGTCCTGATGAGTTTGCTGAACAACAAAATAGTTTTTTAGACTATGATGGCGTCTCCTTTTTAGGGGGGTGTTGTGGAACAACCCCTGAGCATATTAAAAAAATGTCAGGTAAGGTACACTCACGTCAACCTAAACCCGCTTGTGGCTCACAACCCACCTCTTTAGCTTCACTTTTTAATACCGTACCCCTAATGCAAGACCCTGCTCCACTTCTTATTGGAGAGCGTTCAAATGCAACCGGTTCAAAAGCCTTTAGGGAACTTCTTTTAGCTGAGAATTATGAAGGCACCCTTTCTGTTGGTCAACAACAAGTTCGTGCAGGAGCTCATGTTTTAGATGTTTCTGTTGGGTTTGCAGGACGTGATGAAACCTTAGATATGAATAAGGTTATGGCACTATATGCCCAAAAAATCCCGCTTCCCTTGATGCCAGATTCAACACAAACTGCTGCTCTTGAAGAGGCTCTTAAAATGATAGGTGGAAAACCTATTATTAACTCAGTAAATCTTGAAGATGGAATTGAAAAGTTTGATGTTGTTTGTGCCTTAGCCAAAAAATACGGGGCGGCTCTTGTGTGTCTTACCATTGATGAAGTCGGCATGGCAAAGACCTTAAAAACTAAAATGGAAGTCGCCGAACGTATTTATGAACGGGCAACGCAGGTTCATGGTATTAACCCTGAAGACTTAGTTTTTGATGTACTTACCTTTACCCTTGGTTCAGGAGATGAAGAGTACCGTGATGCAGGTGTTCAAACCATTGATGCCATTAGAGAGCTGCGTACTCGTCATCCCGAAGTAGGCACAACACTTGGTCTGTCTAATATCTCTTTTGGTTTAGATAAAGATGCACGTCCTTATCTTAACTCTGTCTTTTTAGACCACTGTATTAAAGCAGGCTTAACCTCGGTTATTATTAATGTGAAACATATTATTCCTCTTAATAAATTTAGTGATGAAGATCTGGAGATTTGTAATAACCTTATCTTTGATAAAAAAGAGAAGGGTCAAGCTCTGTTTGATTTCATAGAATACTTTTCAACTAAAGAAGCGGTTGATAATGAGGCTGTTGATGAAGCCTATAACGCTATGTCTGATGAAGAAAAAATCAAACAACTGCTTATGGATGGAGACAAAGATAGAATGATTCCTCTTGTTGAAGAGGCACGTCATAAGATTCGACCTGAAAAAATCGTTAATGAGATTTTAATTGATGCAATGAAGGTTGTTGGTGAACTTTTTGGTTCGGGTCAGATGCAACTACCTTTTGTACTTCAATCGGCTGAAACTATGAAAAAAACTGTTGATTTTCTTAATCCATACCTTCCTAAAACAGAAAAAACCACAGTAACAACACTTGCACTAGGAACAGTAAAAGGAGATGTGCATGATGTAGGTAAGAACCTTGTTGATATTATTCTAACAAACAATGGTTTTAATGTCATTAATCTTGGTATTAAAGTTGAGCTTGAAACCTATCTTGAAGAGTTAAAAAAGTCTGATGTGACCGCAATTGGAATGTCAGGGCTTTTAGTAAAATCAACACAAGTCATGAAAGACAACTTAGAAACTATGCAAAAAGCAGGAATAACTCTGCCTGTTCTTCTTGGAGGTGCCGCACTTACACGTACTTTTATTGATGATTTTTGTCGACCTTTTTATGATGGACCTATCTTTTACTGTAAGGATGCCTTTGATGGTGTAACTGCTATGAGCCGTATTGAAGCAGGAGGAGAGTTAGATACTAACTTACATGGAAAAGCAGGTGAAGAAAAAGAGAAAAAAGAGAAGAAAGAGATTATTATTCCTCCTTTTAAAGAGCTAAAAATGCCAAACAGGGAGGTTCGTATTCCTACCCCTCCTTTTTGGGGTCGAAGAGTTATGGAAGTAGGCAAAGACTTTCCGATTGAACTTGCTTTTGAGTGGATTAACCATAAAATGCTGTTTAAACAGAGATGGGGATATAACTCTAAGGGTTTAAGCAAAGAAGCTTATGAAAAACAACTTGAAGAGAAGGTGTGGCCGGCTTATGAGCGTATTAAAAAGCTATTTATTGATGAAAAACTTTTTGAACCTACTGCTATTTATGGTTATTTTCCTGTTCGTTCAGATGATAATACACTCTTAGTTTTTGATGAAAGCGAAGGGTATAATTCTGAATCTGAAGTGAATAAAGAGCCTTTAATAGATGTTATTGGAAGGGCTGAACATAAGTTTGATTTTCCACGTCAAAGTAAAAAACCTCACCGTGCACTGTCTGATTTTTTTCACTCAGATAGACATGATGTATTAGCAATGACCTGTGTATCTGCAGGTTCTAAAATTAGTGATTATGAAAGAACCTTGTATGATAAGGGTGAATATACTGAGTATTATATGGTTCATGGCTTAGGTGTTGAACTTGCCGAAGCCCTTGCTGAAATTGTACATAAGCAGATACGAATGGATTTAACTATTTCAGACAATGAAAAACCTGTACTTTCTGATGTTAGAATGAATAAGTATCAAGGAGCACGTTACTCTTTTGGTTACGCGGCTTGCCCTGACTTAGAACTGAACAGACCTCTGTTTGATTTACTTAAACCTGAAGATTTTGGGATTGAGTTGAGTGAGACTTTTCAAATTCATCCTGAACAATCTACCTCAGCATTAGTAGTGTACCATCCCAATGCAAGTTATTATAATGTTTAAACAGTCCCTACAGATTAAGCTGATTCATCAAATTAGTCTGTATAATATATAAAATTTAATGAAAACTATGAAATCAATTTTCTCACTTCTATTCATAACACTTGCTCTTTTAGCTGGCGATATAGATCCCAAACAATTTAAAAAAATCCCTGCACTTTCAGCAGAACATATTAAAGTTACTAAGGCTTATGACCACGGGACTATTTATGAACTACAGATTGAAATTACAGCACCACGTGGAGTTCAACACACTTCTGCTTTTTTAACTAAGGATAAAAAAGTACTTCTATTTGGTGATGCCATGAATGCATATACAGGAAAAAGTATTAAACGTCCTCTTAATATGAAAGCAATTCGCGATAGTGCTGACCTAACTTATGGAACAGGTAAAAATGAGTACATAGTTTTTACTGATCCTGAGTGTCCTTATTGTGTTAAATTTGAAAAACTATGGCCAGGGCTTAGCAAGGATGTGAAATTATATGTATTTTTCATGCCTTTATCAAACCATAGAAATGCAACCCAAATGTCTTATTATGTTATGAAACAAAAAGATGAGGCTGCCAAAGCAAAAGCAATCTTAGATATGGCAAATGGAGATAAAAGTTTTACACGTCTAACAATGACACAACAAATTCATGAACTATTTTCTAAAAAAATTGAAGAGAACCAAGCCCTTGCTAATCAATTTGGAGTACGTGGAACACCTGCTGTTTATGATACTAGGGGTGAAAGTGTTAACTGGACTGCTTGGATAAAAAAATAGTTGCAAACTTATGCTTCTTGGTTTAAAGACTTTGGTGATAAGCATCACCAACTCAGCCAAAGACTTCTTAAACAAGGGCTAAACCAAGCAGAAATCATTAAGTATTTTCGTTTTGAAAATATGGTTCTTAACGAACCTAATTTTTGTGAACTCTATAAAACGAATACAAAATGCCATGAGATGACAGTGTTAAACTGTTATCTCTGTGCCTGCCCTAACTTCCGCTTTACTTCCCATCCCAAAGCCATAGATAAAAAACTTATTCACTCAAACTGTTCCATAACCTCTAAAGATGGTGCTATTTTTGAGCATGAAAACAGTGTTCATCAAGACTGTTCCAGATGTCAAATTCCTCATAAAGAGGATTATATAAAAAAACATTTTTCTACTAATTGGAAAGAGATTATGAAAGCGTGTGATAGTAGCGAAGAAGACTAAAAGAAAGAGTGTAAAAAGACCTCAAATCCTCTATTTTTAGGTGTAAATGCAGCTTGGACAAGATCAGATTTTTTTGGACGAACGGACTCACCATCAATATAATAATCAGAATTTCCATCTTAATGTTCTATCTTAATTTGGTAACGGGTCATGCCTTTCATTATTTTATTGCAATACCCTGTTTTCATAAAAGCTAAAAATTTTTCTACATCTTGTTTAGAGAAGACTACACATTTATTACTTTGCATATGTAAAATTTTTATTAACTGTATATTTTTAAGTTCAGTCGGAAAAGGGACAATCTCTTCTTGCCACTTCACTCTTGAAAATGAGAATAAATCACCAAATATCATTTGTATACCTTATATTATCTTAACACAATGATAACAGACAAAAGTGTCTTGATGGATAATGGAAGGCTCTATTTGACAATCTTACTGGCATTTGACTATACTTCGCTTATTAATTGGGGGAAATTAAATGAGTGTACCAAAGGGTTTTGCTAAGAACTACTTTTCATTGTCAGCAATTTGTGCTTACTCATCTGATAGTGTATTACATTCACTGTGCACCTCCTTAACCCACTCTTCTCGTAATATCTCTTTTGAAGACAATGATGAAGAACAAGACCCACGTGAAGAACTCGATATCCTTATACAAGAGAGCTCTCTTAATGAAACAAGCAGTTTATCTCACTGCAACTGCTACTTTAAACAACGTCTGTATACCCTCAAACAATATTTTAAATTTCATCCTCTCACTTTTTTTATCTACCATAAAACCCATTCGGGCATAGCCCCACCCTTAAGCTTTACACCTCATACTAAAACATAATTCAAAGGAAAAACAAAATGAAAAAAACAGTCACACTTTCACTTTTAAGTACACTACTTTTAAGTAACTTAAATGCTCAAGTTATTGAGCTTGAACCCTTAACAATAGAATCCACTCCCTTGCAAAATAATGAGTTAAATTCACCTGATGCAGTAGAGATTTACACAAGCGAAGATATTAATAATGCTCATGTTCAAACACTGTCTGAGTTTATCCAAAAAAACACTTCATTAACTACTATGCCATCATTTGGAAACCCTTTTACTCCACTTTTAGATATGCGTGGATATGGAATTGAAAATGGAAATGAAAATATTGTAATACGACTAAATGGACGCAAACTCAATAATATTGACAATGTGCCTCAACTTCTTGCTTCTATTCCCCCTAGTAGTATTGAGAGATTAGAGATTTTAAAAGGCAGTGGTATTGTACAAAATGGGGATGGAGCAAATGCTGGTGTCATTAATATTATCACTAAAAACAGTAATAATAAAGAAATTTCACTGGCTTTAGGAAGTCAAAGTAGCTCTAATATTAACCTATACTTAGGACATTCAAGTGATCTATTATCATTATCTTTAGCAGCTGATTTTATTAAAACAGACGGTACACGTAGAATTGATAATAATAATAAAACAGATGAACAGAAGATGGGAAATGTTGCCTTTAATCTTGCCCTTACTCCTCGTGATGATTTAGAAGTTCGATTTGGTGTGGCAAAAACAAATATTGACTCTTTTTATGGAAGTTATTTAACCCTAGATGAGTACAGAGCTGATCCTTCTCAGCCTGGAGCAACAAACTTTGGTTATACCCATCAGAAGTATAAAACCACTACTTTTAGTACCGGTTTAACTTATGATATTACAAATACTTTAAACATACAAGCGGATTATTCTAACGAAAAAAAGAAATCAGAGTTTTTAGGAAGTTTCCCTTCTACCTCAAATTATAATTATGACAATTTTTCAACATCCATCAATTATGGTACAGATAATTTTCATTTAATTACCGGTTTTGAAGGTTTTCGTGGAAATAGAGATGGATATGGTGGAGATATTGATAAAAATAATTATGCTGGATATATGCTAGCACAATACAAATTTGAACAACACACACTCAAAGCAGGATACCGTTATGAACGTGTCTTTTACAAGCAAGACCAAACAACAACGGACAATACAAAAGACTACACCCTGCATGGTGCAGAATTAAGTTACAACTACAAAATCAACAAAGAGAACTCAATCTTTTTTAGTTATGCACGTTCTTACCAAGCCCCAAGTATTGACAGACTTTTAGTTTATGTTTTTCCCACAGGAGGCGTCTTTAAAAACTTTCTTGAACCGATGAAAGCAGATACCTATACTTTAGGGTACAACAACTTCACCATTAACAATAAGTTTAAAGCTTCTGTATTTTATTCTGATTTAAAAAATGAATTTTATTTTTATACAGGACCAGGAGGTTCGTTTGATCCTGCAAGTAAAAATACGAATATTGATGAGTCAAATAAATACGGAGTTGAACTCTATGACAGACTTAATATAACTGAAAAATGGAATTTAGCCCTAACCTATACTTATGTACGTGCTAAAATTGATAAAGAAGTTGAAAATGGTGTTGACCTTGGAGGAAACACCCTTCCTGGTGTACCAAAACATAGTGCTAAAGCAACACTTAATTACCAAGCTAATGAATATACAACCCTAGCCCTTGTTCAAACCTACCGTTCTGAAGCCTTTGCCTTAAATGACACCCAAAATAACTTTGACCAAAGACAAGAAAAGTATTATACTACGGATATTTCTATCACTTATGCAAAAAAGACTTATGAAGTTTTTGCTAAGTTAAATAATCTGTTTGACCATTCCAATGGTTTATGGGTAAGTGATGATGCTATTTATCCTACAAACTTTAGAACAACGTTCTTAACAGGGGTAAAACTTAAATTTTAGGAAAACAATGCAAGCTATAAACAAAGATGACTTTATACTTAAGGGTAATGCTGATTTTTTATTAGCCGCTTGCGTGACGCATACCTGTGAAATTCCTGAGCTTACACAAGCAGGGATTCCAGGCTTGATTCCTTTAACTCCCACACTTGATGCTGAGTTTATCTCTACAGGAAAGGTTTTTTCCTTAGGTGAAATTGCAGAAACACCAAAGGGCGTTCCTACGCCTGCGTTAATCACAAGAGCTGTACATGAACTTTCAGTATTTAAACAGTTACAAATCCTTAATCTTGGACTCACCCTTAAACCACAAGAGTGCAAACTTATAGATTTTGACATAAGACCTAGCCCCAGTATTACAGATACTCAGAGTTTTGATGCTAAGTCTGTTTTTGATAAAGGTTTTGAGTTTGGAAAAACCTACAAACTCTTAGGAGATTATCTTATTTTTGGTGAATCTACTCCAGGAGGAACCACAACAGCACAAGCCGCGATAAGCGCCTTGGGTTATACAACAGAAGATCTTTTTGCCTCTTCATTTAAAGCATCCCCTTTTAGTATTAAACAAGAGAGTATTCAACAATCTTTATCTAAACTAAATAACAACATGTCTCTGTTTGAAAAACTTGGACACACGAGTGACAATATGTTGATGTTTACCGCAGGTTTTATCCTCTCAGCCTCACGACGGTTTAATATCGTTTTAGCAGGAGGAACACAGATGGTAGCTGTTTTACTTATTGCTAATAAGATTGCAGGAAGGAAGGGAATTCATCATGACCATAGACATATTAATCTGTGTACTACCTCATGGATACATAAGGACAAAAATTCTAATATACAAGGTCTAATAGAACAACTCGATTTTAGACTAAAGGCGTATTATGCTGATTTTAGTTTTAAAGATTCAAAACATCCTGCTTTAAAACTTTATGATGAGGGTGAGGCTAAAGAGGGTGTTGGTGCGGGTGCTTCTCTTGCTTATGCTTTTGCCCAAGGTTGTACACAAAAAGAGCTGACGCAAAAGATAGAAGGATTTCTTTTATGAAGGTACTCTTCATTGGTGGTATAAAATCAGGGAAATCTTTGCATGCAGAAAACTTTGCACTTAGACACTCAAAAAATCTTCCTGTTTATCTGGCTACAACTGAGTTTATTGATAAAGAGATGAAAGAGCGCATAGAACTTCATAAACTACAACGCTCAGAAAACTTTTTAACAAAAGAAGAACCTCTAAACCTCGTTGAGGCTCTTGAACCTGTAAAAGGGCTTGTGTTAATTGAGTGCATCTCTATGTGGATTAATAATATGCTTTATCATGGTTTTGTTTATGAAGATATCAAAGAGCATATTCAGAAGCTTTTAGCCCTCCCTATTGATATTATTTTTGTACAAAACGATGTGGGTGCAGGAGTAATCCCAGACAATGCCTTAGCCCGTCAATATGTAGATATTTCGGGTAAAATCTCTCAACTTTTAGGACAGCACTGTAACACCGTTTTTCATGTTATTGCTGGGATAAGTACCAAAATAAAATGAAAAATATATTTTCAGGATTCTCTTTATCTATGAATATGCTAACGACCCTTCCCTTTTTTAAAGTCCACAAGTTCTTTGATGGCATTAACGGTTATGCGGTTATGTTTTATCCTCTAATTGGTTTTATTTTAGGTTCTATTCTTTATGGTGTCAATTACCTTTTAGAACCCTACCTTGTCTCAACACACCTACATATCATTCTTTTTGCCTTATGGGTTCTTTTAACAGGCGCCTTACACTTAGATGGTCTTTCTGATGCTATTGACGCTCTTTTTGTCTCTAAGAAAAGGGCTATTGAAGTGATGAAAGACCCTCATGTTGGTGCAATGGGAATGACATTTACAGGAGTTTTTCTTCTTCTAAAAGCTTCTGCTCTTTGGCATCTTAATGCCTTATGGGCACTTCCAATTATTTTAATGTATGCACGTTTTAATGTTGTTCTTGCCATCTACTTTGTACCTTATATTAGAGAAAATGGAATGAGTAGCTTAGCTAAAAAAGAGTTTAACTCATCCCAGCTTTTCATCTCTGTTCTTATTGTTTTTCTAAGTGCCGTACTGTTTACAAAGGGGCTTATCTTAGTATTTATCTCTCTTTTATCTTTATGGTTTTTCAAAATTTTCTTTACTAAACGTTTTGGTGGTTTTTCAGGAGACCTTTATGGTTTTATGATTGAGGTAACTGAACTTATTTTACTGCATGCGGTACTTCTTTTATGTTAATTACCTTAGTACGCCATGCAGAGGTTCAGGAGGCTTATCATAAACGTTATAATGGGCATATAAATATCTCTTTATCACAAAAAGGGAAAGAAGAGGCACAACAGTTAGCTAAGCACTTTAAAAAAGAGTACTTTGATGCTGTTTTTTGCTCTGATCTTCAACGCTGTAAAGAGACCTTAGACCCTTTTGATTTAGGAAACTTATCGCCTGTTTATACCCAATCCTTAAGAGGAAAATCGTGGGGAAAGCATGAGGGAAAAAGTTTTGATGAAATTATTGAAATGGAATCTTTTACATATGAAAACTTTGAACAATGGATTACAGCACTTGATGGAGAAGAGTATTCTGCTTATATAAAACGTGTGAAGATTTTTTTTAAAGATTTTTTACCGGCATGTTCTTCTGGAAATATTTTAGTAATGACCCATGCTGGTGTGATTCGTGTTTTACTGCATTTAATAAATAAAATTAGCTTAGAAGAAGCCTTTAGTGAACCTTTTGCTTATGCAAACTATATTACTTTAGATACACAAACATGGAAATTTGGAGACTTAAAATGCGTCTGATGCTCTTACTTATTTTTCCTCTTTTTCTAATTTCTCAAGAGCGTATTATTGCCTTATCTCCAGCCATTAGTGAAATTGTTTTTGCCTTAAACAAAGGAGATGAACTTGTAGGTGTCAGTGAATATGCATCGTATCCTAAAGAGGTTCAAAAAATCACTAAGGTGGGAGCTTATGTAAACCCCTCTTTAGAAAAAATATTTTCACTTAATCCCAGCCTCGTTATAGGTCAACAGCATTATGAAAAAACACTTACTCAGCTCAATAAACTCGGAATTAAGACCTTAACCGTAGAGTTTAGTACTCTACACAGTATAGAACACTCTATTTCTAAAATTGCAAAAGCCTTACACGCAGACCCTAATCCCCTCTTACGACCTATAAAAGAAGCCCTTATGAATGCTCCTAAGAAAAAAAGTACTCACGAAAAAGTTCTTATCGTATATGGGCTCTCTTTAGATATGCACCGAGGTTTTTATGTAGCTGGGCATAATATATTTTATGAAGATATTATTAAAGCATGTGGAGCACAAAATGCTTATACAGCTAGGTTATTATCCCAACCTGTTTTACATTATGAAGGTCTTATACAGGCTAATCCGGATAAGGTTATCCTCCTTTATCATCATGCAACCGATGGTCAAGTAAACTTTCAAAAAGCTAAAGAACTTTGGTACAATATCCCCATAAATGCAGCTAAAAATAAAAAGATTTACATAATGAATAAAGACTATCTTTCTATCCATTCTCATCGTGTTGCACAGACTATTACAGATATTTGTGAGGTTCTATCTTTATGAGAGTTTCTAATCTTTATATTGCTTATGATAAAACAATGATCTTAAAAAACATTAACGTTGATATTAAACAGCATCTTTGTATTTTAGGTTCAAATGGAAGTGGTAAAAGCACCCTTGCCAAAGCACTTTGTGGTCTCTTACCTTATGAAGGTTCTATTCAAATAGACAATTATGAACTTTTTTCTATTCCTGCTATTGAAAGGGCTAAAAAAATAGCTTATATTCCCTCAAAAATGGAAAGTTTTGAACAGTTTACCACGGTTGAAGAGTTTGTAC
Organism: Campylobacterales bacterium; assembly: GCA_024280035.1. Taxonomy (GTDB): domain Bacteria; phylum Campylobacterota; class Campylobacteria; order Campylobacterales; family Sulfurimonadaceae. Next base: position 5,925 of record JAJRQV010000031.1, on the reverse strand, counting down.
TTTTGGGGCGTTACCCCTACAAGGCTTCATTTAAAAACTACAGTATACTTGATAAAGAGATTGTAAAAGAAATTTTAGCTGAACTCTCAATTTCTAACTTAGTCTCTTTTAGACTGCATGAGCTTAGTTCTGGACAGCAACAGCTTGTTCTTATTGCCCAAGCCTTAGCCCAAAAAAGCAATATACTAATCTTTGATGAGCCCACATATAACCTTGATCCTAAAAATACAACTCTTTTTGTACAGGAGTTAAAAAAACTTCGTAACTCTTTTATAACAATTTTAATTACTCATGATATTCAACTCGCTTCATATTTTAATGATCCTGTCTTATTTCTTCATGATAAAAAAGCAACCTTATATGAAAAAAACTTCTTTAAAATAGAACAACTTTCAAAGGCTTATGGAGTAAATTTTAAAGAAAATAGTAGTTTTTTTGAGCTTGATTATGAATAAAACATATATATGGATTATTCTTTTCATATTCACTCTTTTGTCACCTTTTGCTGGCACAGTTAGTCTTGATTTTAATACCATTTTTGAAGCCAACTCTCTTTCACAAAGAATCTTTTTGGAACTTCGTTTACCTCGTATTTTGCTCGCTTTTGTAGTCGGGGGAACCTTAGCTTTAGCAGGGCTACTTTTTCAGACCCTTTTTAGAAACTCTTTAATGACACCTTTTACCCTAGGCGTTTCAGGCGGTGCTGTTTTAGGTGCAGGCATCTCCATTAAACTGGGGTTAACACTTGTTTTTGGACTTTCAGCGGTTTCTCTTTTTGGTTTCCTTGGCGCTTTTTCAACAGTCATACTTTTAATTGTACTTTCACGTTACCTCAAAAAGGCTGAACAAGAGTCTCTTCTGCTTTTAGGCATTGCGCTCTCCTTCTTTTATACCTCAGCCTTAATGGTTATTTTTTACCTCAGTTCTTTTACAGAAACAGCTACTATTATGCGTTTTACTATGGGAAGTTTATCCATAGTTGGATATAAGAGTCTTCTTACTATTTCCATTTTTTCAGCCCTTTTCCTCACTCTTTTGTATCTCAAACGATTTGAGTTACAACTCTTATCTATTTCAGATGAACAAGCTGCCTTAAAGGGTGTAAATACAAAAAGACTAACATACCTATTCTTAGGAGTGAGTTCCTTAGCAATAGGGGTCTTAGTAAGCCTAACAGGGCCTATTGGTTTTATTGGTCTTATCATTCCTCATATGGTAAGAAAAATTTATCAAAAACCAGTAAGTACACTTATTTTTCCTGTCTTTTTTATGGGAGGTTTTTTTCTTTTAGCCTGTGATACTCTAACACGTCTTATCTCAACAGGATCGGAGATTCCTATTGGTGTAGTTACAGCACTTATTGGTGGTCCATTTTTTATTTATCTTATTATTGCCAAGCAGAAATACTAAACTCAGACCTCAAGAAAGGTATTGCAGGGAGGAAGAATAAAGAGCTATAAGAACTCTTTATTTGTATTGTTTTATCGTAAAAGTAGTTTCTAGAAAATTACTTCTTCTTTTCGGCTTTTGAAGTTTGCTTAGACTTATCGTAAAAATAGTTTGTTGCTTTTACAAAACAAGCCGTGGCGGTCGCAAAGCGATGTTTCTAGAAAATTACTTCTTCTTTTCGGCTTTTGAAGTTTGCTTAGACTTATCGTAAAAATAGTTTGTTGCTTTTACAAAACCATCAACAGAGCCACAATCAAATCTTTCACCCTTAAATTTATAGGCAACAACCATGCCTTTTTTAGCCTGAGTAAGAAGAGCATCCGTAATTTGAATCTCTCCACCCTTACCCGGTTTTGTTTCACGGATAACATCAAAAATATCTGGTGTTAAGATATAACGACCAATAATTGCAAGGTTTGATGGGGCATCTTTAGGATCTGGTTTTTCTACCATGTCTGTTACCATAAAAACATCTTTGTCTATCTCATTACCTGCTATTACACCATACTTATTGGTCTCTTCTTTAGGTACTTCTTCAATAGCAACAATACAACATTGATATTTTTCATACAATTTAACCATCTGAGAAAGAACACCACCATGCGAATTTCCATCACATAAGTCATCTGCAAGAACAACAGCAAAAGGCTCATTTCCAATAAGTGTTTCACCTGTTAAAATAGCATGCCCTAAGCCTTTCATTTCAACTTGACGTGTATATGAGAATGTACATTGATTAATAAGAGAACGAATACTATTTAAAAGAGGCTCTTTAGATGTCCCTTTAATCTGATGCTCAAGTTCATACGAGATATCAAAATGATCTTCAATAGAACGTTTTCCACGACCCGTAACAATAGCCATAGTATTCATACCTGCTTGAACCGCTTCTTCAACCCCATACTCAATCAAAGGACGTGTTAAAACAGGAAGCATCTCTTTTGGCATTGCCTTAGTCGCAGGAAGAAAACGAGTACCATAACCCGCAGCTGGAAATAGACATTTTTTAATCATTATAAACCCCAAAATTAATATTTAACGAATTATACCAATAAAGTATAACAAAGACTTTATTCATCAATAATTAATTAAATTTCCATCCAAAATAGACAATGCCAAACCCTACAACATCAATACTTCCCAGTTTCATTGTGGGAACATAGGCTAAATTCACAGAAAATCTTTGGTAATATAAAGAAGCTAAAGGGGCTACACTCGGAAGTAAACCATATTTTGCCTCATCTGAACTTACTCCAGATTTATAAGTATCTTTTTTCCACATTAAAAAAGCAGCCACACCAATAGACACATCTAAGCCCCCGTGAATTTTATACCGGACATTAGGTGAGGCTGACAAGGTAAATTGTGCATCAGAATAAGAATCCTTTAAAACAGTAAAGTTTCCTGCAAAATATAGCTCTCCATACTTCTTAAAGTTTGTAAACTCATACCCTGCTCCCCAGTTTTCCTCATTATACCTCTCTGCATCTTTATCATGAGAGTGTTCATGTTTCGTAAATCCACTTACTAAAATACGATGTTCATTTGCAAAAATCGAGATTGAAAAAAAAAGAAGAATAAAAAAGAGTTTCATGATAATATCCTGTTATTTTTAATTATCATAACAAGTAAAAATTACAATTTGGTGACATTTTAAATATAAACAATAAAATTAACTAACTACTCAAGGTTTCTTAAATTTTGTTATACTCTAGTTATGAAATTTTTACTTATATTATTTTTACTTATTAACACAATGTTTGCAAGTGAATACAGTTTTAGAAAGTATTCTCATGTTAAAGAGTTTTATCAAGACTTCACACCAAGTGCTTTACTCATCAGTAAAAAACACCATATTCCCCCCGCTGCATTGCTTGCAATTTCTGGACTAGAATCGGGTTATGACAGTGGTTATGTAGGTCAGATTACAGGAAATATTTTAAGCCTTGGTGCCTACAAGTCAGACAAAGAACTTCCTTCTTTATTTTTACCCTGGTGTAAAAGTACAAAAACTATACTTTTTGATAAAAAAGAGATATCTAAATACTCCAAAGAGCTACTTCACTATAAACAACGTCCAAAAAGCTTAAAACGAGATTATCGCCCTCTTCCTTACGCAGGAACAGATACAAAACTTGCTTATTTTAAGTACCATAAAAAAGAGAAAGCACAGGCGCATTATAAGTGTTTAGAAGATTTTGCAACGCGATGGATACGAGAAGATTCAAGTAATAAGGTTTTTGCTAATGCCCGTTTATGGTTAGATAAATTAGTACAAGACAAGGGTGAAGAGGTTTTATATTTAAAAAGTACTAATATAGAATTTATTCATAAAATAGGAGGCATAGCACACTCTTTTAATTATCAAGAAGAGTGGCCGAAAAAAGTGATTCTTATTATGAATAGAGCAGGTTTAGTGGCACTTACTACACAGATGGCATTAGAGAAAAAAAGCTTTGAAGAGGCATGGAAATAAGAATATTAGTCTTTAAACATAGAGTGTGCATCAACTACAATATTATCCATATTATTTTCAATCGCATACTTTAAAACATAAAAAAGTTCATTTATCATTCTTTCACTTTCAGGATACTCATCTGAGCTAATAATACTAGAATATAAGGTCTTAGAAAAGTTATGGCTTTGAAAGCTTGTCAGCATATTGTTGGCTGCTTTTACACCACTATTTGCGTCTGTACAGTCAAGAATTAAACAACACAAATTGTTTTCAAGTACAATAAACACATCACTTTGACGTTTGTAATCACAATAACCTCGTAAATCTATGCCTTTTTCACATAAAGCAACACTAAGAGAAAAGACATGTCCATAACGCTGACTACGGTAACTAAAGTTGTTAATGCGTTCTTGTATAATGGAAGCATATTGCTTTTTATTATCTTGTATAAGGTTTATTAGTTTATCTTTAGACATACCTATTCTCTCTAATTTTTAAAATATAAGAACATTCTATAAAAAAACATCTAAATATTAGTTTGAAACTCACTATTTATATAAACTTAGATTCAAAAGTACTGTTTTTTAGGGGACATTCCAACTACAATTCTGATCTGGCTACACTTATTAGGACACATTCCATCATAACTTCAAAGACCTCAATGGTCTGTCAACACTATTTGAGACACTTTTTTAATACCTTAAGCACTCATACTATTTAGTAGCAGTTGATTTTCAAAGTCAACAGGTGATAAATAATTATTGCTAGAGTGCAACCTCTGTCTATTGTAAAATACTTCTATATATTCAAATATAGCTTGATTGGCCTGGCTCCTTGTTTCAAATTTTATATGATGTGTTAGTTCTGTTTTTAAAGAGTGGAAGAAGCTCTCAGCCACAGCATTGTCATAACAGTTCCCACGTCGGCTCATACTCTGAACAATTCCATATTCTTTTAATAACACTCTGTGTGAATCAGATGCATATTGAGAGCCACGGTCTGTATGCCATATTAAACCTTCCCTTGGTGACCTTGTCTTTAAAGCCATAAATAAAGCATCATTAACCAGCGTTGTTGTCATATTCTTATCCATAGACCAACCAACAATCTTTTTTGAGTATAAGTCAATTACAGTGGCTAAATATAGCCATCCTTCTTGTGTTGGAATATAGGTGATATCTCCAACATAAATAGTATCAGGAGCAGAGGCGTAAAAGTCCTGTCTTAACCTATTTGGTGCAATGGCATAATTATGGTTAGAATCTGTAGTTAGTACTCTAAACCTACGTTTATTACGTGTATTAAGGCCAAGCTTCTTCATTATATGACCTATACGTCTTCTTGATAGTACTAAACCGTAAAGTCCTTCTAGCTACTTCTTTAATCGGCGTGTTCCATAGGTTTGTCTAGAACCTATAAAAGTATCTTTAACTAACTCATTGAGCTGCAGATCCTCTTGATGATCTACTCGAAGCCAATGATAGTAACAACTTCGAGAAACATCTAAAAGCTCGGTCATGCGCTTTATATTAAATATTTGACTGTACTCTTTAATCCATGCGTACTTTATAGAGTTTCTTTGGCGAAGTACGCGGCTGCCTTTTTTAATATCTCCCTGTCTTTCTTCACACTTGAAAGCTCTTTTCGTAAACGACGATTCTCTTCTTCTAGGCTTTCCTTGTTCTTTGAAGAACCTCTACTAGCGGTACTTTGTAAATTATGTGATTCTTTGTACTTTTGAATCCAAGAATATAATGTTTGAGAACTTATTCCTAAGTCTTTTGCTATCTGTAGGTTTGACTCTTCACTATTTAGTCCTAACTGTATTGCTGAATCTTTAAATTCCTGGGTATATCTTTGTCCATATCCGCCCATGTCTCTTCCTCTTATTAGTAGTTAGAAATTCTAACATTTTTGTGTCCTAATAAGTGTAGCCAGATCACAACTCTAATGTATTATGTATATAAATTCAGTCGATATTTGTTACTATACTTCTTAATAAGGGATGTCAAATGTTA
>JAJRQV010000030.1 GCA_024280035.1 Campylobacterales bacterium | reverse complement strand
TAGGTTGTTTAGATAAGTTTATGTAGTAAGTTAAGTGATTGTTTAAAAGTTTGTAGAGTGGTTGCGGAAACAGGATTTGAACCTGTGACCTTCGGGTTATGAGCCCGACGAGCTACCGAACTGCTCTATTCCGCGACATTTAGTGTACTTTTAAAAAATAAGTTTTAATTATAGTTTAGAAGGTAGAAGTTGATTGGTTGCGGAAACAGGATTTGAACCTGTGACCTTCGGGTTATGAGCCCGACGAGCTACCGAACTGCTCTATTCCGCGACATGAATTTTATATGTTTTATCTCTTACTCTTCGTTCAAATCTCTTTTGGATACTAAGGTATATCTCTATCGACTTTGCCTTGATTAAGAAAAAAATCAAACAAAATTTTATAACAGTGGATGGGGTAGAGGGATTCGAACCCCCGAATACCAGTACCAAAAACTAGTGCCTTACCGCTTGGCGATACCCCAATATTGGACTTAAACAGATGCTTAAGAGGGCGAAATTATAGGCTAAATCACTTAATTTGTCAAGAGCTTTTTGCTTTTATTTTTAAATTTATGTTTTAAAGGCAGATAGTACTTAGGTTTTCTGCAAAATTTGTCTCTTGATTGGTTCTTTTTCCCCTAATGTCTCCAAACATAATAACATCTTTAAGGACAACATCTTTTGCAAAACCATCCTTATCAAAGTTAACATGGAGCTCACCATTTTTACTTTGAAAGATATCTTGATTAATTATAACAGTAATGAACAGACCATTATTCTCGGGCATTATAGTTTCTAGTTCTGTTCTTAGTTTTTCATCAGGTACGGCAATATCAATGATACAGTCATCTGTTTTAGAGCCTACCGCAGTGTAGTGTCTGTTTTCTCCACTTTTTAAGGTAGGTAGAATTTTTTGAGTATTAAAAAAGAGAGAGAGTAAGTCATTTTGTGTATAGAGTCTAAAAGGAGCTTTTGAATAATTATACTCTTTTTTTACCTGCGCTATGTTTTTCATAGTATGCACATCATACTTCGTAGAATGAATCTCTTTAATTTTAGTTTGGTACTCAAAAATCTTTCTTTTTTTATGTTCAAATCTAAAAAGAGAAATTTTTGATAGTTGGTCTGATTTTCTAAATTTTACAAAAATATCAGGTCGTAAGACTCCCTCAATAATTTTACCCTGAGAAATATATTCCTCTTCTCGATTTTGAGTCAGTACAGCGGTAAGACCTGTTGTCCATGCACGAACAGAAATTAGGTATTCATTTTTATCTTGCACATAAGTGATTTCAGATTTTCCAATCTCTCCAAAGACTCCAAAACTGACATCATAAGTTGCCCGTATTGATTGTGCAAAAACAGGGGTGAATAAAAATAATATAATTAATAAATATTGTCTCATAAAATATATTATACTGTGTAAATTGTAAAATAATTCTATTGTTTTTACTGTTTAGAAGCTGTCTTTATACTTATCTCTGATTTCTAAAAATTCTTCTAAATGTTCAATAAATAAATCTACTAATTGTGGGTCAAAATGTTTTGCTCTTTCTTCTTTAATGTAAGTTAAAATTCTCTCTAAATCCCATGCTGTTTTATAACACCTATCACTTCCTAGTGCATCAAACACATCTGCAAGTGCAGTTATTCTACCAACCATAGGAATTTTATGGGCAGCTAGACCTTTTGGATATCCAGAACCATCATACTTTTCATGATGGCTTAGTGCGACGGTTGCTGCTAGTTTTAAAATTTCTCTGTTGGAATTTTTAAGCATATTGTAACCCATCTCTGAGTGAGTTTGCATAATCGCCCATTCGCCTGGTGTCAGTTTGCCTGGTTTATTAAGAATATTATCTGGAATACCTACTTTTCCAATGTCATGCATAGGGCTTGCCATCTTGAGGAGTTCAGCGTCTTTCTTTTTTACTCCAGTTAGTAGGTATAAAAGTTTAGAATATTCTGCAACTCTTTTAACATGTTGCCCTGTCTCTTTACTTCTTGTTTCTCCAATAGAACCCATTGTAAATACAACATCTTTTTGTGTTTCTATAATTTCGGCTTCAAGTTTTTTTGACTCAGATATATCGGTGATGGTTCCTACGATAATAAGGGCTTCACCTTTGGTATTGTATTTAATCACTTCAGCACTTGAAGAAACATAAATTTGTGTTTTATCTAAGAGCCTAATGCGATATTCAAATTTTATAGTACTATGAGAAGAGGCTGCTGTATCTAGCCCCTCCCTTACTGTATTTACATCATCAGGATGAATAAAGTTAATGAACTTCTCTAAGCTGGGGATAAAACTATCTTTTTTAACTTTTAAAAGATGATAATGTTCATCTGACCAGATTAGTAGGTTGTCTTGTAAATGATACTCATAACTGCCTGATTTTGTATTATATTGTGCTCTGTTTAATCGTTTTTCAGATTCCATCAGTTCTTTAAAAATACTAAACAACATTAAAATAATGACTAATACAACACATAATATAAGAATTTGAATAAGCAGTTCAAATAGAAGTGAATTACTTCGAGAGTTAATGACTAAGTTAATATCTTTTACCATCTTGTCTTCTATCTGTTTTAATGAATTAATTCTATGTGATGAATGTTTAAACCAGTTTGTTTGAGAACCATATATATTTGTGGTAAGGTCGTGTAGTGCTTTTATGGCAGGGGTGTCGTCGACTTTTACAATTTTATCTAAGGCAGGGATGCTTCCACCATTTTTATACGACCGTGTTATTTTTACAAGACCTTGTAGATATTGGGTAAATACATTTTTAATAATATCTAGTTTTTTTATCTCTTCTTGGGTGATATTATCTATGCTTTTATATCTATTAATAGCCTTGATAAGCTGGGAATATTTAGTTTTAACTCCTGCTAGATATCTTTTATTTCCTCGAATGACATAGTTTTTAAAGTCATGAATTAGTCCACCATAACCGACATACTCTTTGATAGATGATAAAATTTCATTTTTCTGGTTTTTTGCAAATACGATATTTCTCTCTTTATTTATCTCTTTATAATTATCACTGATAAGCTGTTGATTTAACAAAGCAACATATTTTTTTTGAGATATACTTTGAAAATATTTCACATAAATTTCTTGAGCCGTAACTAAACCTCCAAAGGTATAAAACTCATTATTAGAAAGTTTCCCCTGACTAAACACTCTATTAATAAGTGCCCTCTCAATTCCTGCTTTCTCTTTTATTTTCATAAGTGTAATATACGATTGTGTTAATACTGTAAGCTCTGAATCATGACTAATAGTGATAATATTTTCTAGGAGTTTAAGTAAGATATTGATATCTTTGGTGTAATAATTTATGGTTTCAGAACTTTGTATTTTTTGATTATCTATTTTTACTCTATGTTCGTTAATCTTATCTAAAGAATGAAGTAGTGTATGGATGGGTTTTTGAAAAGGAAATTTATATATTGTTGAATCAAAGTTAGCTAAAAACTTTTTTAGAAGTTTAATTTTTTTGTCACTTTTTTCTCTTTGCTCTTTTACCTCTTTTAAAAATGATTTTCCATGTGAGGCAGCAAATCCACTGCTATAACCTCGTTCTTTTTCTAACTCATGAATAAGGTCGCTTGAGATAGTAGCAAAGTGTATGTATTTATGTGTATTAGAGTAATCCTCTCTTGCTTTGAACTTATCAAGCCCAGAATAGATAGAAAAAGAAAACAAAATTATTAAAGGGAGAATTAGTAGTTTTGGCATTTTCTTTTTTAATTCTACACGGTTCATTTCATTGCTTTCTGATAAATTTGTTTTTTATCTTATCAAAACTTGCCTCAGAACTACCCTTGTTTTAGTCAATACTATTCTAAAATTTATTTAGAGATCATCTATTTTTCTTAAATTTAATCTAGAGCTTGTATAATACAGATTCTTAAAAGTCGGCATAGCTCAGCTGTATAGAGCATTCGATTCCTAATCGAAAGGCCGTGGGTTAGAATCCCACTGCTGACACCACTGCACATTAATTTCCCACAAGTTCATAGTATTCTTTAATTATAAAAGAAATAACTCATATTTTGAGGAACTGTTAAAGGAAATTATATGAAACAAGAGATATTTTGTTATGTTAAGGGTCAAGAACAGGTGCATTATTTAAGCTTAGATGGTTCATTAGAAGCCCATGATTTATTGGCTGAACTTGTTATTAAGGTTGCCGAAATATCTAAGCAACATACACATGATGTTCTTCATAATATTTCAGGTAAAATACAGACCATAGTGAATAAAAAAATATGAAAACCTAAAAGGTTTTGATTTTTGTTAGAGGAAGGAAGATGTTGAAAATTGCTGCAATTCAGATGCAGATGAGCGAAACAAAAGATATAAATATTGAAAAAGCAAAATCTTTTGTACGTGAGGCTGCTCTAAAGGGTGCAAAAATCATTCTACTTCCTGAACTGTTTGAATCTCTATATTTTTGTAAGGATAAGGATGAAAAATATTTTGAGTTAGCTTCTCCTTTAGAAAATAATACTCTTATTAAAACCTTTAGTGAACTTTCCAAAGAACTTGATATTGTTTTATTAGTAAGTTATTTTGAAAAAGCACAAAAGAAGTACTTTAATGCCTTAGTGGTGATTGATAAGGGTAGGGTATTAGATAATTACCGTAAAACACATATTCCTGATGGCCCGGGTTATGAAGAGAAGTTTTACTTTTGTGCTGGAAACAGTGGATTTAAAGTATGGGAGACTTCATACGCAAAGATTGGTGCAGGAATTTGTTGGGATCAATGGTTTCCAGAAACGGCACGCTCTTTAGCTTTAATGGGCGCAGAACTTCTTTTTTATCCTACCGCAATTGGTTCTGAGCCGGAAATTAAAATAGATTCAAAAGAACATTGGCAAAGAGTACAGATGGGACATGCTGCGGCAAATACAATTCCTGTAATTGCGGCTAATCGCATTGGTAAAGAAGAGGGTGAATTATGTTCTTTGACTTTTTATGGATCGTCTTTTATGACTGATGTAAGGGGAGAGAAAATTGCTGAGGCATCCCGAGATAAAGAAGAGATTATTTACGCAGAGTATAATTTAGAAGAAGATACTAGATTAAGAGAGTATTGGGGGCTTTTAAAAGATAGACGTCCGGAGTGTTATTTGGGTTTGGTTTCAGGTTCTTAGTTTGTAGTTTCTGATTTTTGGTTGGGTTTCTTTTACTAAAAACAGAGGATTGGAACTTTATTTGCTTTGGTTATGACAAATAAAGGGAGATAAGTATGGGAATTATCTTGCAAGACAAGCGAAATGCTCAAAGTATTGATATTTCTTTAGAGAATAATATGATTATTGTACGTTGTAGTTTTGATATTCTTAAGTCTTCATGGATGGATGAGTTTTTAAATACTCATTCTCAGGATATGCTTTTTCTTCCAAAGTCTGTTTTAGTTTTTTCAAACAGTAGTCTTTTAGAAATTAAAGAGGCATTTATCTACTCTTTGTGTGAGTACTACACCAAAGATTTAGAAACAGATAAAGACTTTTATTTTCGTTCAGTCTTACGTTACATCAAATATCCTATTAAAATTGAGCTTAATGAACAAGAAGAGGCTGAAATAATCTCAGTACGTCTGCAAGCAAGAAGTTCTTCAGAAGTTCAGATTAAACTTGATCGTCCAAATCGTTGGGTGACTTCATATTTAAAATCGCAATTAGGAATGTATATAGAACAAGAGGGGCTAATGAATCTCTTTTTAAATCTTCCTGATAATAAGGCAAAGGCAAGGCTTGAACGTGCTTTAAATAAGCGTCATATCTTACATTATAGAGTGCAGTACTCTTATGATGCCTATTTTATGCAAAATCTTTATTCTGAGTACGGGCAGTTTGAATATGAAGACCATACAGATGATGAGATAGATGAGATGATGCATTATTATACGGTACTTGAGTGCCCAGTAGGTTCATCTCAAGATGCCCTGCGTAAGTCTTACAAAAAGCTTGTTAAGGTTTATCATCCTGACCGTGTTCATTGTGAAAATGCTGATAGGGTAAATCATTATACTCAGAAGTTTCAACTACTCCAAGAAGCCTATACCGCTCTTCGTATTGTCTCTTAGCTGAGTTCTTTACTTAATAAAACCTAATATAAGGTCATCAGGTGTGAGTTGATGCAGTAGGTCTTCGAAGTTATCAGATGAGAAGAGTTGAAGTTCTCTATTTTGCATAGAAAGTAATTCTTTTGAAAACCCACGTTTGGCAAAAAACATAATATAGTTTGCTTTAATCTCTATTTTTTCACATTTTTCTAAAAGTTTATTGAGCTCTTTTTTATTAATCTTATGGTTTTTCCATTTGCACTCACCAATAATAAGTTTTTCATCTAAGGTTCTAGCAAGTAGGTCTATCTCAACATGTCTGTCCCAATAGCTCCCACTATCAATTAACTGTAAAGAAGAGAGTTTCATTTTCATCATCTCATTACTTAACTCTTCAAAGGTATAGCCAATAAAGGCTTGAAAGTGTTGCCTAAAGTTTTCAAGAAATTTTTCATAATTACCGACTTCAATCTCTTTTCGCATAGGAGAGATAAAATAGAACCAAAACCGTAAAAAAGGTGAGGTGAAACGCATTTTATGAGAGATTCTGTGACGTGCAACTTCACGTTTTAGTTTTTGACCTTCTCTATTTTGAGGCTCTTCTCGTGAGTATTCTGCCTCAAGTACGCCGGTGTTTTGAAGATGTTTAAGGCTTAAGCCTCCCGACATGTTAGTGTGTCCTGACTTGTTAAAGGCAGAAAAAATTCTACGGTCTCCTCGTGCTAAGGAGCTTAAGAGTTTTGCGTATTGGGGTTCATCTGTTGTGAGTGAAAGTATCTGATTGTGTAGGTGTTCAAAGTTTGTTAGAATCTCATTTTCAATAAGCTCTTCAAGAGGAAGCTCGATGTCAATGTTCCAGCCTAAACCACCAAAGATACAGAAGTATTCAATCAGAGTCTCCATATCATTAAACATATGGCGAAATTGGAAAGAACGGAACTGTTGCTTAATCATAAGAGAAAAAATTCTGCATTATTTTAAATAAATTCCTGTATCCTTAACTTCGATTTTTTCGGCATCAATAAGTGCTGTTAATGTACGCTTATAAGCTTTTTTGCTTAAACCAAAAACGTTTTGAATATCTTGGGCATCACTTGTATAGTTATAAGGAAGTTTCCCTGCATTCTCTTTTAACATACTCAGAAGTTTTTCACTTGAATCCGCACCACTGGCTTCTTTACCTGTACGTTGTAGGGCAAGATCAAGTTTACCATCAGGACGTGCCACTTTAAGGTAGGCTTTTTTAGTCTCACCGATTTCAATGTTTTCAAAAATCTCTGTGTGAAAAATCATCCCTTCATAAGTGTTATTAACAATACACTTATAACCCATAGGTGTTTTAGCCATCACTAGAATTTTTACTTCATCATTAGGTTTAATAACTTTTTTATGAAACTGTAGGTGCTGAGTTAGGCGTTCAGAACCGATAAGTCTATGGGTTTTTTCATCATAATTAACGTATAAAATACGTTTTTAACCGACTTTAAAGTCAGACTTTTGGTGGGTTTTAGGTACAAAAAGATCTTTAGGTAGACCCCAGTCTACAAAAGCACCAAAATGAGCAGTATCAACGACTTTAAAAAAACCATATTCATTAAGCATAGCCAAGGGTTTCTCTGTTGTACATACAATTCGATCTTCTGAATCAGTATAAACGAAGACATCTATCTCATCATCTATTTTCATATCAGCAGTGACGTATTGGTTAGGAAGAAGTACATCTTTCTCATCTTCTGCCATTAAAAACAGACCTGGTGTGGTATCGCGGTCAACGCGAAGTGTATTTATGCATCCAAGCACTAAGTGTTCATTTATCATATGAAAGTATAGCGTAATAGGGGGAGGTTTCATGGTAATTCAGAACTAAGTTAGTTTTAAATTGTAAATGAGTTGATGTGTAGATGGGTGCATTGTGATGAGGTTTATTGTTCCTTCTTTCTGAAAATAAGTACAGGCTCAAACTTCCAACTCCCTCCCAAAAAAAACTAGCCGTGGTGCTTTTCCAAAGGAAAAAGTTTTTTAAGAACCTAAACAATACTCACTAAGATTAACTCTCTTTTTTTCCAAAGATAAGTACGGGTCCAAACTTCCATCCCCAAAAGATAAATAGAATTAACCATAAGGCTAAAGAGAGGTCAAAAAACCATAAAAGAGGCAGATTAAATCCGAAAACAATAGAATATAAAAGACGTGCACCTATAACAATTTGAGTAAGGTAAAAAAGCTTAAGTGTTACGGCATCAGCCTGAGGCGGTTGCCCTGAATGCCCTAGGGTGACGCGTGTTCCAAAACCAATGATGATGGTAGTTAAGAAACCTAAGGCTAAAAGGTGTTTATCAACAAACATAAAACTTGTGCCTAAAAAGATCTCTAGAAGTTGAAAAACTGCGCCAATGATAAGGGCAGCAGGCATCCAATATAGAGCGATATGTAGGATTTTAAGAATATTAGGTGCTTGTTTAAAAGAGAGTTTCCAGCGTAAGACTTCACGTAAAATAAAGTTACCTAAAAAGAGTGAGATAGCAGCATCTACAAGAGGAAGGTCTAAAACAAAGGTAAAACTTTTAAAGATAAATGAGGCAAAAACAATGGCAACAAATCGTGGTTTTTTTTCTTCAAAAGAGTGGGAGAAAAAAGGAACCATTCTTTGTGCAACAGAGAAGGTCATGAAAATTAAGTAAAGGTTAAAAGCAAAAGGCATTGCGTACTCTTGCCAGTGAAATAGAAGTTCAATTATCCAGATAGCATGGGCAAGAGTTCCAATATATAAAGAGGTTAAAATCCAAAAAGGGTCATCTCTAAGTGCTGGTTGGGCTGAGGTGAAAATACGTTGAAGCATATATAAAAAAACGACTTGACCTAGAAATAAAATACCCATTCCTACAAACATAAGCGTCTCAGAAATAAAAAAACCACTTACAATAAATAAAGACGCTACTTGATACAGAAAAAAGGTACGTAAATAATAAGGTTTTTTAATAGGGGGTGCCTTACAGAAACGTGAAAACGTGGTATATAAAAAACCAATAAAAAATTGAGTGAAAACAATATAAATAAGGGTGTATGCATGAAAGGTAACGGGGGCTAAGAAACCTTCTACTATACCTTTTAACATCATCTTATAGCTGAACATGTACATTAGCATAACAACAATAGCCCAGACAATTCCGGCTAAGAAAAAGGGTTGATGTGGTTGGGATAAAAAGTAGTTCTCTTTTTTTGTTTCGGGATTAGTTGAAAATTTTTGCATAATATTTCTTCTTAGTTATAAATTATTTATTATGAATAATAGTGTAATCCATACTAAAGTTAGCTTAGAAGTTTATATAAGCCTCTTAGCCTAACTCTATAACTCTGTTTCTTCCACTATCTTTTGCCGAGTACAAGGCTGTATCTACACGTTTAAGAAGAGAAACTTCATCATCATCTTTGCGCAGTTGTGTAACTCCAAAACTACAAGTAAGTTTTGCGGTAATAACAAAATGGTGTTCACTTATTATTTTTCTTAATTTTTCTGCAAGTTCTCGAGCTTGGGCATGATTTGTTTCGGGTAAAAGAATAATAAACTCTTCTCCTCCCCAACGTGCAAGAAGGTCTGCTGAACGAATGGTTGTAGTCACAAGACTACTAAGTTCAACTAAAATTTCATCTCCTGTCTCATGTCCTAATTTATCATTAATTGCTTTAAAGGCATCAATATCAAAAAAGATAACACTTAATGGAAGGTCATAACGCTGGGATCTGTGAATTAAAATATCCATGACCATATTCAGTTTATGTCGATTAGCAATCTTAGTTAAAGGGTCTGTTGTTGCAAGAACCTTAAGTGCCTCTCTTGATTTTTGTTGAGAACGGTAATATAAGATGAGAAGTGCTGATACGAAAAGTGAAATGAAAAATGCAAGAATAAGATAAAGAAGAAAAGAGTGTTGAATATAGTCTAGGGCTTTATCTTCTTGGTATACAATATAATACGCCACTTGTTTTTTCTCAACATTAGAAACGGCAATAAAAGGGATTACATAATGGCGTTTGTTAATAGTCGTCTCTAGTAAAAAATCAAGCCCAGTTTTGACTTTTTTTTCTGCATCTTTTTGTATGTTTGCATTAATTTTTTGGATTAACTCTTTGGAATATGTCTCAGAAGTGCTATCAAGGGTCTCTTTATCTTGCATGTAAAAACTAGATATAGGTGTGCTTATGTAATTGTTTTGGTTTTGTTTAAAAACCTTTGCTTTAATAATTTCTTTTTTAATGATAAAACTATAATACCCAGGATAGATACGCTTTAATTGATTTTTAATAGCATTAAATGAGTAAGATATTTCAACACTACCTACGAGCTTGTTCCTATTAATCAGGGGGAAAACATTTCTAAAACCATTAAAAATTCTACCTTCTTCAAAACCGTGTACAGCCCCTTTTTTAAGATTGACCTTATCAATAGAATAACGAATACCTACCAGTGAATCCCCGTAATATTGAGGACTATGAAAACGTAAAAAACTACTGTTTCCTTGGAGTTGAAAATGCAACTGCCTAATATCTTGTGTTTTTAGGTTTGAATAAAGAGGCAATAACATAGCATAAAGTTTTTGACGAAGAGCGTCTGTTTTATTATCATCATCAAGAAGATTAGCTTTTTGTATAAGTTCTAAAATCTCTTTTTTATTAATGATGTTATCAAAAATGTTTCTTGAAATAAGAGTATAAGAGTTTTCAACGGCTTCAAATTTTAGTTTTTCTTGGGTGAGTTTTGTTTTAAAATAGAGCTCTTCTTTCTCTCTTTTTTGATTTAATTGAAAAAAGAATGAAGGTAAAAATAGTAAAGTAGTTAGAATGATAAGTGCTAATATATTATAAATGAATCGAGGTATCTTCATAATGTCTTCCTATAACAGTTAAAAAATATTTTATCTTAATAATTAGTATAACACATTGTTGATATGTATCAAGCATTAGCCTATAAATTTCTTTATATAATGTCATGACTATAATTTACTTCTATTTAAAGGATCTCCCATCGCTTACGATATTGTACATATTATCCATATTTTTGCAGTTTTTATTTATGGTGGTTTTTTAATTACCGATAATCTTTTTCTTGCAAAGTTGAAACATGAATACAGCCCTGAGGAACATGCGAAAGTAAGAGAATCTTTTATGAAATATGTGCGTAAGGTCGTTCCTAATGCACTTTTAGTCGCAGTTGTTGCAGGGGGTTATATGTTTGGGAGTCGTTTTGGAGCCATACCAGATGATGGTTTAACAAACTTTCAGATGGTTCTTTCACTTAAGGCATTTTTAGGTTTATGGTTAGGTTTTAGAGGTTTTAATCAGAAGTTTTTTAAAATCCAACCTTGGGTTTTTAAGTCACATCTTTTCCCTTTTGCATTGGTGATTATTATTATCTTTTTATCGCAATTTATGTACATGGTCTAAGCTATTTAACTACAGATTAAAATCCATTAAATCGGCTTAATCTATGGAATTTATTTTTTCTTTTCCCAAAAATTTAGAGGATTAGGGTGTAAAAACTTATAGCCTAAGTCGTGAAGTTTCTTACTCTGTATTATTCTGTGTGTTAACCCTTCAAAAGTACCTAATTGCAAATTAAAATCTTTAGCATTTTTGGCATGGACGTGTGAGCGTAAGGGATGCTCAGGTGCAACACAGTTAACAGCCCTTCGTGAATATTCTTTTCAATAAGAAATTTTATAATGTTGATGACATCATCTTTATGAATGTAGTTAACAGGACCATCAGAAAATGTAGAAATAGACTTCCACTTTCCTGCGATTCTGTCCTCTCCCATTAAACCACCAAGTCGTAAAATTAATACTTTTTCTTTTAGATTTTGAACTAACTCTTCTGCCTCTTTTTGTTTGCCAATTTGAGTAATATAAACCTCTTCATTAAGCTCTTTGTCAAACTCTTTGTACACAGAGGTAGAACTCATTAACATAATCTTTGCTGTGCTTTTACTCAGGATAGAAATTCTTTTCAGCGTGTTTAAATAATTATCTTTTGTATTGATAGCAATAATGATAAGGTCGTTTTTATAAAAGTTGGAGTTATCAGAAGTTTCTGTTCGGCTGTAACAGTGCAGATTATGATGCTTAGAGAGTTCTAAGGCAAGAGTTTGCCTAACCAGCCACAGCCTATAAGACCAATACTGGTGGATAACATTATTTCTTAGGCTTATGTATTTGGTAGCTTTTTTTGATACTTAACATCTCATAAATTGAAATCTCTGGCATAGCCTCTTGAATAAGAGCATCTGTATCACTAAATTGCCCTTTCATTTTTTCAATCTCTTCATATCCTGAAGGTTTAATCTCACTCATATAGATATTGATTGCACCTGCCCACATTAAAACAAGCATCAGCCAAACAACTTTTGTAGCACCGGCATAAACACCAATAAAGTGAAAAGCTAGACTGAGAACGGCAGCAACACTTAAGATAATATAAATATTCATTTTAGACCTTGATTGACTTCTTGAGGATTAATACTCCCCTGACTGTCTTCTACTAAATGGGCACCAAGACTTTTTACTCCCAGTGTTCCAATAATCATCAATAAAGAAATACCAATTAAAATGCTAATAGCAAAAGAGAACCTTTTAATAAATGCCATTTATTTAGAATCTTTCTCTACTGCAGGTGCTTGAATGTCGGCTGAAACACCTTCTTCTATGTTACTGTTTTGTTCTTTGTTATGTTCGGTTTTTTGAGCATCTTGTTTTATCTGAGGCTCAGATCCAATCCAATCAACACAACGAGAGGTGTGAAAATCTCTCTCATATTCATCATTTTTAAAGAGGTGGTTTTCAATTCTCCATCCTGTGTTTGGGCGAATAAGCACTGATTGAGAAATAGTACGGCGCATTTTATTTTCACAAATTACAGTTTGATGATTAGCAAAAAGTTCTTCAACCACAGCCATTCTTGAAGTGGTGTTAACGTAATGAATAGTAATGAGTGTTGCTAAACCCATAATAACACTAATCATTCCGCGTTTAAACGCGACACGAGGTACAAAGTCTCTTGTGGTTACAAAAGCAGTAATTGCTAAGATGAAGAGACCTATAACAAGATAAGGTGTTTCTAATTCAAAAAATAAATCCATAAGTGTTTCCTATTTTAATTAATATGTTGTGTTTCCCAAGCTTCAAAAGCTGGGGTAAAGTACTCAATACGTACCTTTTTAAATTCACGTGAAGAGTACAGTGGCATATGTGTTTTACTCTTTATCTCTTTTGCCATATCTTCAATAATACCGTTTGTTTCTTCAGTGGTTTTACCGTGAACCATAGTAAAAAGGTTATAAGGCCAGTTAGCATACTTTGGACGAAGATAACAGTGAGATACTGCTGAAAAAGCAGCCGCTGTTTCACCAATAGCTTCACCTTCTTCTCCCTCTTCAACATCCCAAACTACCATTGCATTCGCATTAAAACCTGCTTTTCTATGGTTTAAGATAGAGGCAAAACGACGCATGACCCCAGCGGCTTGAAGCTCGGCTAAGATAGAGAAAAGGTGTCATAATCTATTTTAAGTTCATCAATAATTGGTTTGAAGGGTTCAGAAACCATCTCAATATTATATTGTGCCTTACGAATAATTTGGTGATGTAAGGGCGTGAGGTCAATGTCGGTGTGAACGACTTTTTTAACCTTCTCTTTTTTCTCATCTTTACCTGTAGTGTTAAGTTTGACATTAATCTTAAAAAGCTTCAAGGTAGGTAGCATAATATAATCTTGTGCCTCTGTCAGGTCTGCTAAAATTTCTAAGGTTTTTTCAAGTCCTAATTTTGAATCAGGTGCAACCGCAAGAGTAAACCAGATATTAAACTCATGATTACGCTCATAATTATGGGAAATACCAGGATGTGAGTTAATGATTTTAACCGCAGCACTGATTTTTTCTGCGGGAATTTTAAAGGCAACAAGAGAGGAGGTGTATCCTAATCGTTTTGTGTCAAAGATGGCAGAAGTTTGACGAATGATATTTTTCTTTTTCTCTTCTTGTAAGATAGTAAGAACTTCCTCTTCGCTTATGCCTAACTCATCTGCAATGACTTTAAATGGTTTAGGAACAAGGGGAAATTTTTTCTGGATTCTAGAGAGGATTTCTTCTTTCATTATGGAGGACTCTTTATATTAAAATTTTCTATCTTTTAGTGATTAAGATTGTATTATCTTTTAGTTTAAATATAATTGATAGTTATCAATTGTTGTCTACTAGTTTTAGGCTATTCTTACGTGCATAAAGATAAAATATGTTTTTTATTTAATAAAGGTGATCTATGGCTTACTTTCCAGCTTTTTTAAAACTCAATAATAAAAAGATTTTAATTGTGGGTGGGGGTTACATTGCTTATGAGAAATTAGATCATCTTCTTGATTTTACAAAAGATATTTCAGTGCTTGCCTTAGACCTTTCTGCGCAGATGCAAGATCGTATTGATAAAGAGGATTTACATTTTGAAAAACGGGCGTATGTAAAAGGTGATATTAAAGAGTTTGCAGTGGTGATTGTTGCGGTTGATGACATTCCCTTGCAAGCAGAAATTTTTCAAGAGTCAAAGTCTTATAACTGTTTATGTAATTCAGTGGATTCTGTCGATTATTGTGATTTCATTTTCCCTTCGTATATAAAAAAAGATGATTTAACAATAGCTGTGTCAACCTCAGGGGCTTCTCCTGCTATGGCAAAACATCTTAGACGTTACCTTCAGAAACTCATACCTGATTCAATAGGTGCTTTTTTAGAAGAGATGAAGCAACTTAGACGTACACTTCCCAAAGGAAAAGAACGTATGAAGATGCTGGATAAAAAAGCAGAAGATTACATTAAGAGATGGGGCACAAAATAAGCAAAGCTTTACGCCTGCTAAATATAAAAAGGATAAGAAGAATGAAATTAAATAGAAAACTGATAGTTTTTGGTATATTTACAGTAGCAATTTTAATGGGTGTACTCTCAATGCAAAGAGCTATGCCTGATGCTAAAGAGGCTAGAATCTATAAAGAGATTCAACTGTACAGTCCTTATAAAATGGAAAAAAGAATGGGTGGTTTAGAAATTGTTGATAAGCGAGATGGGCGCAAAGAGAAACCAAGCAATGCAGAAGTTTTTCATAGAATGGATGAATTAGAAAAAGAGTGGGGAAATAAGCACCTTCGTATTGAGGGAAGTAATGTATATGTGATAGGTGAAAACAACCAAACAATTACTCAGATTTTCATTGAAACACCAAAAGAGAAAGAGTTTTTACAAACATTTTACGGAATCTAGAGTCTACAATACAGCCTATATATACTTGTATGAAGGTTAATAGTGCTATTTTTGATATACTAGTACTGAACTTAATTATATAAATAGGTTATAATAATTATTTGAATTTATAATAATAAATGTAACTTATAGAAACCTTCATTCTTCTGTCTTTCCCCTGTTTTACTTAAATCATTGACAAATACTTTAAATGGACATAAAATTAGTACATGACAAAGCGAATGATGATAGTGATATTATTACTGAGTTTTTTAACTTTCTTTGCCTTAGATGATTTTGTGCCGGCAATGTTTTTAGAAGACTTTTCTCCTGCAGTTGAATATGTGGTAGAAGATAGAGTAATGGAAAAAGATATCAAAATAGCTTTTGAAGACAACTCTGCTTTAATGTCCAATATGACAGCTTTTTATCTTACACAAAAAGCACGTATCTCAAGTTATAAACATATAATCTACAGCTTTAGACTCCAAGCCCCCCTTTTTAAACCCCCAATATCATAATTATTCTCCTATCAATTTAATTTAAAAATATTTTACTATTCAAGGAAATAATAATGTTAAAAAATAGTGTATTACTCAAAGGTAATGATGTATTTAAGCAGAGTTACTTTAAAAAACATGAACTCGAGTTGCTAGATTTAGCCGAAAATGGTCAACACCCAAAAGCACTTTTTATTGGTTGTGCAGATTCACGGGTTGTACCTAACTTAATCACAGATACCGCCCCTGGTGATCTTTTTGTATTAAGAAATGTAGGAAATTTTGTTGCTCCTTATAAACCTGATGAGGATTTTCATGCGACAGCAGCGGGTATTGAGTATGCCGTAACAGCATTAAAGGTTTCAGAAATTATTATCTGTGGGCATACCCATTGTGGTGCTATTGCCGCCTTATATTCTGAGATTGAAGATGCGCCTTTTGTGCATACAAAAAAGTGGTTAAGTTTAGGTGAAAAAGCAAAAGAACTGGCTACCTTATCGATTAAAAAAGATGCTTCACATGAACACTTATTACGTTTAACGGAAAAATTATCTGTTGTTTTTCAGATAGAAAACCTTTTAAGCTACCCTTATGTTAAACAGAGCATTGATGCGGGTACCCTTCATATTCATGCTTGGGTATATGATATATAAAGTGGTGATATTGAATATTATGATCCAGATGAATCAAATTTTAAGTCTTTAGTAGTAGATAATGGGTAAGAGACACACATTAGATAAAGGAGAATAGATGATACAAAAACATATAGAATATTATATGGGGCATATAAAACATGATGCTCCTGCTTCTATTGCCGTTTTTTTAGTGGCTTTACCCTTATGTCTGGGTATTGCCATGGCATCAGGTGCCCCTTTGGCAGCAGGATTAATTGCAGGTATTGTTGGTGGGCTTGTTGTGTCATGGGCAAGTGGATCTCAACTCTCTGTTTCAGGTCCTGCCGCAGGTTTAACAGTGATTGTATTTACTGCTATTGAAACACTAGGAAGTTATGAAGCTTTTTTAGTGAGTGTGCTTCTTGCAGGTCTTATACAGGTTGCTATGGGTTATTTACGTGCAGGTGTGATTGGTGCATATTTTCCTTCGGCAGTAATTAAGGCAATGTTATCTGCCATTGGACTGATTTTAATTATTAAACAGATTCCTCATGCCATTGGTTATGATGTAAGTTTTGAAGGAGATGATAGTTATATGATGGAAACAGCGAGTTCAAGTTTTTATGAACTTTTTGATTCCTTCTCTGTTATCTCTCCTGGGGCAACTATTATTTCAGTGGTAGCCTTAGCGATTTTAATTCTTTGGGATACACAAAAGATGCGTCAGTTTAGTTTTGTTAGGCGTGTACCGGGTGCCCTGCTTGCGGTAATTTGGGGTGTCATTTTTAATGTTTTTGCCTTAGATGTTTTCCCTAATCTTTGTGTAGAAGGAAAACACCTTGTCTCCTTACCTATCTTAAGTGATTTTAACACCTTTTCTAAGCTTTTTACCTATCCTGATTTTAGTATAATTTCTAATCCACAAGTTTATGTTATTGCTATTACCTTAGCCATTATTGCCAGTTTAGAGACTTTATTAAGTTTAGAAGCTGTTAATAAATTAGACCCACTCAAACGTATAGCACCAACAAATCGTGAGTTAAAAGCCCAAGGTTTAGGAAATATTTTGAGTTCTTTAATTGGAGGGCTTCCGATTACTTCTGTTATTGTACGAAGTTCGGCAAACGTGCATGCGGGAGGGGTAACGCGAATGTCAGCTTTCCTTCATGCCTTATGGTTATTGGTCAGTGTCCTGTTTTTAGCAGAGTTTCTTAATATGATTCCCCTTGCTGCCTTAGCAGCAATCTTACTTCATATAGGATACAAACTAGCAAATCCAAAACAGTTCTTTAGTATGTATAGAGACGGTATGTCTCAATTTTTACCTTTTATTATCACTATTATTGCCGTACTTGCAACGGATTTACTGCAAGGTATTATTATTGGTATTGTAGTGGGGCTATTTTTTGTTATTCGTGCAAATTATCACTCTAGTATTACAATGACACAAGAAGGCAACCATTATACTTTAGTGTTTCATAAGGATGTCTCTTTTTTAAATAAGGCCTTATTAAGAAGTATGTTACTTCGTGTAAAAGAGAACAGTTCTGTACTTATTGATGGAAGCAAGGCACAGTTTGTTGACCATGATATTATGGAAACAATATCGGATTATAAAAAAGCGGGACCAGATGATAATATTACAGTTGAGTGTAAGTTTTATGTTGGAATAAAGCAGTAGGAGTATCTAAGGATACTTCTACGCGTGTTATTTTGAAAGTTTAAAAGAAAAATTAAAAGCGGCTAAAAGCATCAAAAGTGTTAAAGCATATAAAACTTCGTAAGAGAAAAACTGTAAAATTAGACCTCCAATAATAGAAAAGAAAAGCCCCATAGAAAGTATGTTAATTTGAAGTGCCATATACACAGGGCGTTTTTCTGGAGGGGCTAAGTCTAAGATTAGATTCCCTGAAGCAATTCTAGAACCATCAATGGCTGCTCCAATTAAAAAGAAAAGAAGCATATAAAGGCTTAAAGATGAGGCAAAAATAGCAAGGCTGATTGCTGTGATTTGAAAGAGTATAGAAACCTGCGCGGTTACTCTATTAAAACCTGAACCACTTAGTTTTGCCCATAAAAAATTACTTAGCATTGCCCCTACCATTTGGGAGGTAATTAAAGAACCAATAGCAACACCATCTCAACCAATTTTTTCTTGTGCATGTAAAATAATAAAGGGTAAAGAGATAAGGTATCCGTACCCTAAGAGAAAGGTTTTTAGCTGTATTTGTAGCTGTCTATCTGACTTTAAAAGATTTAAAGAGTTATGTAGAAATTCTTTAAATGATTTTTCTTTTGTAGAGACTTTTTCTTTTTTTGGTTCATCAATACTTCCAAAAGAGAGGTATCCAAAGCCCATAATAAAAGCAGAAATAATAAAAAGATATCCAAAACTATAAGGAGCTTCAAAACTGTGTAAAATAAAACCAGCTAAAGCTCCTGAGAGGAGTCCTCCTAAACCTGAAAAAAACTGTCGATAAGACATAGTTTTTCCTCTAAATTTAGGGGAAAAAATCTTACCTATAATATCTTTAAAATAGATAGCTCCAAAACCTGCTGAAAAAGAGAAAACAAAGAGACCTAAGCCTATGGAAAAAAGGGTAAGGCTAGGAGAATCTGTACCAAAAACGATAATAGCAATACCAATTAAAAACCGAGAAATAAAACGCACAAGAAAAACACGTCTTAGGTAGGGTAGCATCAAGGCATAAGTTTGAGATTGAAAAGCAGCAAAAAGTTGAATTAAAACGGCGCCTCCACGAAGTAGGGCAGCAAAAAATCCAACCAATAAAGAACTTCCACCAAAATAATTGACAATTAAAGGCAAGATAGTAGAGGGTTCGGCTATGGTAGTTCCAATAGTAAGAAAGAATCCGTGCAGAATGTTTTTGACGTGGTTGGAAAATTTATCCATATATATTCTCTTTTTGAAGAGGGTATTTGCCCACATGAGAAGAAGAATTTGTAGGATTAAAATACATTCTTATAATTCGTGTCATCATGTTGGCAGTTCTTTTAGTCGTTTAAAGCATCAAAGGCATCATTAATACTGTTAAATTTTTCGGTTACAAAAAGATAAACAGCAGCATTTAATTTAGCAAGTTTTAAGTACTCATCTGAAGGTTCAGTTAGTTGTTTAAGAGAGTCTTCTAAGCTGATGTTATCCCATGATTTTGTATAGTTTATACCATAAAACTCAGGATCAACAATAAACTCATCAACCTCTTCACCTTTTCCATTAGAAATCCATAAACGCCCTTTTGAAAAAAGTTCAGGTGTACCTTCATTTCCTTGAATTAAGGCAAAACGCTTATAGCGGTCTGAGAAAATTTCTACATATTTTTTTACATAAGGTTTATGAAATACCCCTGTAATAGCATACTCACT
The DNA here is from genome assembly GCA_024280035.1 of Campylobacterales bacterium. Taxonomy (GTDB): domain Bacteria; phylum Campylobacterota; class Campylobacteria; order Campylobacterales; family Sulfurimonadaceae. The sequence continues at coordinate 2,182 of JAJRQV010000030.1, read as the reverse complement.
CATGGCTATTTGAGGGAGTTTTTCAATGGTATTAAAGCCTGTACGTAAACCCAAACGCATACGAATTTCAGTCAGTTCATTCATAAGAGGGAAGTACTCTTGTCTATCAAAATAGTGCATATTTGAGCTTAGCTCAATTTTAGTACAGATATCTTTAATAGTAATACCACCCTTAGCTGGGGTTAACTCATCTCCTGTAACAATAAGGTTAAGCCCAGACGCTTTAAGAACCTTGGCTACTAAAGGAAAGATATAAGGATTTTTTGCCTTACCATCAAAGGGGTACCCCAACTCCAAAGAATTTTCTACCTTCGCGTGTTTAATATGATCATCACAGGCTGTAATTGCTCCACGAAACTCTTCAACGGTCTCAGGCTTAAGTCTCCACCCGAGTAAAAAACCAGCAATTTGTTCAGGATGAACACTCTGATTTAAAATCTGTTTCATCATATCTTTTGACTCTTCAAAACCTAAGTCTCTGTTTCCCTTAGGACCTGTTCCTACTGCGTGAATATATTTAAAAAAATCCATATTTTACTTCTCTTTCTTTTTAAGTGGTCTCAGTCTATCAAAATTAAACTTACTTATAATTGACAAGAATCATAGTATTTTTTTGATAAATAACTTAGAATACTGTTAATTAAATACCATAAAACTAAGGAATATAAATGTCCAAGATTGTTTTAATAACAGGTGCAAGTTCAGGAATAGGGAAGCGCACGGCACTGTTATTGGCAGAAAATGGATATGTGGTGTATGCTGGGACACGAGACCCTTCACGACTTAATGATATTAAAAATAAAAATCTTTATGTCTTAGCCTTAGATATTACGCAAACAGAAAGTATTATTACTGCTATAAAAAAGATTACACAATTACATAAGAAAATAGATATTTTAATTAATAATGCAGGTTATGGTCTTGTTTCTACTGTAGAAGAAGTTAATGAAGAAGAGATGTATGCACAGTTTAATGTGAATGTATTTGGGCTCTTGAGAGTGACTAAGGCAGTTATTCCTTTGATGCGAGAAAATAGATGGGGTGTAATTATTAATATTAGCTCTTTTCTTGGAAAAATAGGTCTTCCCTTACTTACTTTTTATAACTCTAGTAAGTATGCAGTCGAAGGAATTACTGACTCTTTACGCTACGAATTAAGAGACTTTAATATTCGCGTTCATTCGGTAATGCCCGGTTTTTTTAATACAAATTTTGCCAAAGATAATCTTAGAATTAATTCTCAGACCTTTAATGAAAACTCACCGTATGCGGAGTTGGTTTCGCGTTTAGCACCTACTATTGTAGAACAAATTAATGGGGGAAATGATGCTTCTGAAGCGGCTGCATTGATTTTAGACATGATACGAGATGAGAATTCTCCTGCGCGTGTAACAGTAGGAGATAAGGCGAGTAAGTTTATACCTATGCGACGTGAGTTAAGTGATGAAGATTTTGAAAGACGTGTACGAGAGTATTATAATCTAAATGGATAGTTTTTTCTTTAATATTACGGATAGACGGTATAAAATCAGCGAACTCTTTAAGCATGAAAAAGAGTATGTAAAACGTGTAGATGTTTCTAATGGTCTAATCTTTTTTGATATTAATCTACTTCTTAAAGAAAAAAAAACGGTTGATGTTAAAAACCTTGATAGAATGGTTTTTATAATCGGCATCAGTAGTGGTGAATGTGAACTTAAAGATAATAATAAAAACAAAGTGTACAAGCTTCGTGCTAATAAAACATACCTGTTCGCGTCTTCACGGCAGGATTTAAGCATACACTTATCAGCATCACAAAACACGGAGGTCTTTATTCTTTTTGTGGCAGATTTTTTTATTAAAAGATATCTGAGTGATAAGGCTTATGAGCCAATAAACTTTTTGTATGAGAAGATACAAGGGGAGTTAAGTCTTGAATGTTTAAACGAGACATCAACAGATGCCTTAAGTCTGTATCTCATTGATAGACTCATCCATACGCAATCAAATGAGAAGATGAAAAGCATTATTTCAGAACATCGTGCCATGGAGTACATGATACACCGTTTTTCACTTTTGGAACTGCTTGATAGGGATGCCTTTAGTGCTCAAGAGTTAGAAATAGCCTCAAAGGCAAAAGAAATTATTATGCAAAACTATAAAACACCACCTAGCATAAAAGAGTTAGCACACCTCTGTT
>JAJRQV010000029.1 GCA_024280035.1 Campylobacterales bacterium | reverse complement strand
TGTTTATATTTTTTACTCTTTTCAAATTTATCAAGGTGTCTGTTCATATAATTATAATAATGAATATTCATAGGTAAAAGAGGGAAATTTACTATTTTAGTAAAATTAAGAACATCATCACTGTCTATAGCATCATAGGCTTTTGATTTTAAAATAAGATTTAAGTGTTTATGCTGTTTTCTTACTCTTTTTTTTGCAGCATTGTAATCGTTTTTAGCCTTAAAATAACGAGGATCATTTCGATATGATTTTTTTGTTACTAAGGCATCATTTGTTACTTTTAAACTTTTTAAAAAGTTAGCACACTCTGCATGAATAAATTCCATTTTAATGTACTCATCTTTTTCTAAGACGATACATCGATTTTGAATGGCGTCATAATGGTTAAGTTCTTTTTCAAGAGAAAGGGGTTTAGCTGTATCATTACAGCCAACAACAAGTAACCCTACAAACAATAAATAATATTTTTTCATTTAATTATTTTAGCCAGCTAAGCTTTAGATTTACTTACAAATGTCTGAACTTTCTTTACACAGTATTTTTATATTATAAAGTGCATCTCTATCTCCATTTTCAGAAGCTTTTTTCCAATATTTATACGCTTGAGTCCTATCTTTTTTAACACCAAGCCCCTCATAATACATTAGTCCTAAATCATATTGAGCACTTGCATAACCTTGTTGTGCTGCTCTTTTAAAATAAGAGGCTGCTGTTTTATAATCTATAGAAATCATCTCTCCATTTGCATATATTTTTCCAACTTCATATTCAGCTTTAACATAACCATTTTTCGCTGATTTACTTAACCAGAAAAGACCTCTTTCATAATCTTTAACAAAGTTTTCTCCTTTGATATAAAGGTTTCCCAAGGCATATTGTGCTTTAGCATCACCTTTCATAGCCGCTGCATGAAGAAGCTCTTTTGCCTCATTAATATGATTTCTCTGTTTATGTTCTATATAAAACAGGGACAAAGATCTTTTAGCTTCTATGGAACCTTGATTGATAGCTTTTTTGTAAGAGCGTATCGCCTTTACAAAACTCTGTTTTACTCCGCGTCCCTCTTCATACATTTTTCCCAGCGCCAATTGTGCTTTTACACTTCCTTGCTCTGATGCTTGTTTGTACCAATACGCAGCTTTTTTAGAATCTTTTTTAACACCAACCCCTATCTCATACATCTTTGCTAAGATAGCCTGTGCCCGCATGTGTCCAAGTTGTGCTGTTTTTTCATACCAAAGAAGTGCTTCTTTATAATTTTGTTTAACCCCTAGCCCCTCTTCATACATCTGTGCAATATGAAATTGAGCCGAATTGCACCCTTTTTTCACAGACTCTTTATAAAGTTTCATTGCCTGATCATATTTTTCATTATGTTGGGCTTGCCAACCCTTATAAAACTTATCAAAGCCACTGTTTTCTTATTTAAATTGCATCTTCTCATTAGAAAAAAGAGAGAAAGAGAGTAGAAATAAAAATAGTAAAAGTTTAAGCATCTACCCTGCCCATATTCATTCGTGCATACCAACTCTTTTCAAAAGGAGCTAATTGATTAAGATAGGTCCATAAATCTGCTGCTGACCTTGCTTGAGATTTAAGAGCATAAGAGACTTCAATATATTTTTCATGGGTATAAGTGCTTGCTGTTTTTTTTGCATAATTTAACACCTCTCTTGGATCAAACTCTGCTTCAAACTTATTTTCAAAACTAATAAACTCATGAATATTATTACTCGCAACTAATAAACCATATTTCTTCATATTTAAAAGAGAATAGCAGTCTTCAAACTGTTTTTGTACATTTAAATCATAACCTGCTGTATAAATCATATTGGCATTTTTATTTAAGCGAACCTGCACAAAACATAAGGCAATAGTGTCTTTTCCAAAGTCAATATTAAACACAGAAGCCTTTAGTTCACACATCAAAGAAGCCTCTTTAATTAGGTCTTCTTTTTCATCTGTAATTTTTACCGCTAAAATAGGCGTACCGTCCATATCACCAAGAGGTACAGCCTGTTCAAAAGAGAGAGCTTCCACCATCTGTTTTAAGTTTTCTGGTAGTGTATCATTTGTTTTAACATCATTATCCTCATATATAACTTTACTCCTGAATATCAATATCCCAAAGTACGCTAAGCCCATACTCTTCATCAAGTACTGCCCATTTATAATACTCTTTTTTTGCTCGAGAGCTATACAGTCTTACCCTTACTTGTTCTTCTTGTAAAACGGTACGAATCTCATTTTCACTTATAGACTTTTTATTCCAGCGTAAGAATTGATTAGCAAAAATCCTAAAACCACAAGTAGCATCTTCGCTCAGTTCTGCCATATCTAAATCAAACTTCCAATGTGCATTAGAACAAGCATACAGTCTTGTAGGTTTAGCATTGACTTCAATACGACGAACTTCTATCTGCCCATCTTCACAATAAGGGCATTTACCTAGTCTTTTATTCATGATGCAATTATCGCACAAAACTCACACATTAACAAGTTAAGATAAGCTCATTAAAGAAGGAGTCAATTATGTTTACACTTTTATCATCAATTACTCTTGGTATTATCATTATCATTCCAATCAGTATCTACTTATTACAAAACCAAGTTGCCTACCCTAAACTACACTTCTAATATCTGATTGTTGTACTTAACCAAGAATCAAGGCTTGGTTGTATCTCTTTAAAACTCAAATTACTCGTGTCTATACTTTTATCACTAACAATACGAACACAACGGCTTAAGCGTTTTAATGTCATCACATCAATTGCCTCTGTTTCAACCACAAGATAAAGCTTTTCTTCTGTTTCGCTGGGGCTTATAGGTCTAAAGTTTAAAGCATTTAAGCCTTTTTTATTTTTCTCAAGAGAGGCTAAGGAAAGGGCAATTCTAAGCTCAATTGTACCCTTTTGTCTAATATCTACCCGTTTATAATGAGATATCTTTTTTCTATATTTTTGTGTGGCATAAGCTTTAATTTCCATATTCAACTGATGCTGGGCAGGTTTCAATTCACCCTGATTTATCATAAGTTTAACCTCAGGTACAAAAACCTTATCATAAGCACTTAAATTTGCCTCATTGGTTTGTTCAAAATAGAAATTTTTATCTATCTTTTTTAGACCTATATAAGAGTTGAAAAGACCTCTCTCTTTTGTCGCACAGGCACTAAAAAGTAGAAGTAAAACTATAGATATAAGTATTTTCATTAAAAAAGCCCTCGAGAGAAGGAGAAACCAAAGGCAAACTTCGTAACTTCCCTGTCATAATCAATTAAACTCTCTCCATAACCATGAAAGACTTTTGTATACCAAAAGGTATTTGGTGAGTCAAAGAAAGGGTAAGACCAAGAGAACTCTACAGCACCTTTATTATCACCATTCAGACGTAAGTTATTACGAAACAGTAGACCAAACTGGTTACGTTTATGCAGATAAGCTATTTTAATGTCCCCATATCCCAAATATTTTTCAATATCAGGGTTGTCATCTCCGCCAACATTCGGATCTCCCGCAGGAAAATAAGTGCCATCATAATAACCATCAGGTTTATCACTTTCAGGAATTCTATACCAGACACGTGTGGATAAAAAGAAGTTTTTCCACTGCCATAAACCCGTTAAGCAAAGACGGTTCCATGAACGAGACTTGTACCCTTCTTGCCCATTAGACTCATGCAAAAAACCAACCTTAACAACTTCAAGCCCTATGAAGTCATCTAACTCTTGTGATGTTGGTACAGCTACAAAAACTTCTGGAAGGTAATTCGTCTCTCTAAATGGTGCTGAGTCTGTATAAATCTGCCACCATACTTTCTGTGTATACGCAAAATAAATATACTCATTAAAACCAAGAAGGTCATAAGAGAGCTGTTTCTTTAAAGAGATTTGAAACTCAGCCTCATTATTTTTATTATACGTAACTCCATTTAACAGGGTTGAAGAAGAGGGAACGGCAGCGGTATAACGAGGCGGTTTATCTTTTCCATAAGAGACGGGTAGATAATAATTGGTCTGATAAGGCTGAAGTCCAAAAAAACCATTATTAGTTAAAGATTCCACCAAAGATTTTGTTTCAGGTGTACTCGTATCCATCTTCGCTAAGGCAAATTCATTTCCGCGACTTAAACTATCGTTTCCTATTTGATGAACCACCTGCGTAAGATAAGAGGCATTTTTGTCCATATGCGGATCAGACTCTATATAATCATATTGAGAAGAAGAGAGTTTATACCAATACATCGCCTGCTTAAAATCAACCTCTGTGCCATAACCATTTTCATACATCACCCCAATACGATATTGAGCGGCTCTGTTCTCTTCTAAGGCTTCTTTATAAATAATGGGAAAGGCTTTTTCATAACTCTTATTGGCATAGAATTTCAAACCTTGTGCATAATTACTGGCATTTGCATAAAGATTCACAGCCGATAAAATTAACACTAAACGTAATAAAACAGACTTCATTCTAATCCTTAAAATAGCTAATAATATCTTGAGGCCGTGTAAAAACCTTAGGATGAGACGATTCAGGGCTAAATCCCCAGGTGGCAAAACCTGCATCTATACCTGCATGTTCTGCGGCTTGCATATCTTTTGAATTATCACCAATCATTAGCGCCTTGTTTCCTCTAAGGTATCCATAACCTCTTAAAATATGCACTAACATCTCTCTGTCTGGTTTTGCTTTTTTTACCCTATCCGCACCAATTACAAAGTCAAAATTCTCAAAAACAGCACATTTCTCTAACATTAAACGAGCAAACTGCGTGGGTGCATTCGTAGCAACTGACATTCTTACTCGATGTTCACGTAAACTCTCTAGAGTTTCTTGAACACCCTCATACAGATGAACATTTTGAATACATTGAGAAGCATAATGCTGCTCAAAGTAGAGTCTATCCCTTGACTCATACACTTCAGTTTCATAAAAAAGTTTAGCTAAATTCCTTTTGTCTTTGTTGATGGCTTTTATAACAAAGTCTTCACTAAGTTCACTAAGCTTGTGGTTTTTACGACGGACTTCATTCACAGAAATGGTAATATCTTTTGATGAATTTAGTAAGGTTCCATCCATATCAAAAATAGCTATCTTCATAATTACATTTTCATCTTTATATATAACTCTTGTAAGGCTTCTACAAAAAGAGGATGATTATTCACACAAGGTGCAACCTTATATTTTTTAAAACCCAACTCTTGGGCAATTTCTTTATATTCAACACCCAGTTCAAAGTCTGTTTCTGAGTTGTCTATCGTAAAGGCGATAGGATATATAAGTACATCTTCATTTCGTGTTTTTTCTAGCATTGTTTCTAAAGAAGGTTTTAACCATGCCATTGGTCCAACCTTAGACTGATATGCCAAAACAATGTTTTTAAAATGGATGCCCTTATCTTCAATTTTTTGTTTTAACAACTCCACATGGCGCTCTACATGACGTTGATAAGGATCTCCCGCATCTACAATCTTTTGAGGTAAACCATGGGCAGAAAATATAAGGTGATAATCTTCTGCCTTATCTCCTTGTAAACCTTCTACTATACGTTCAATCACTGCATCATTATATTTAGGAAGTTCATAATAATGTTTCTTTTCAAGTAAAATTGCATCTAAACCCGAGTCATGAAAAGCCTCTTCAAAGTCTTCTAATGATGACTTCGTTGTGGTGGTTGAGTACTGAGGATAAAGAGGAATTAAAAAGACCTTTTCTATCTCTTTATCTTTTAGTTTTTCAATTACCTCTGGCGCAAAAGGCGGGGTGTAACGCATTACATAATCAATATAAACCTCAGGCATTGCCTCTTGTAATGCTTCTACTAACTTTTCAGTATGCCCTACTATAGGAGACTTTCCACCCAGTTGTCTGTAGATTTCTTGTGAAGATTCTGTTCTAAAAAAAGTTATCATAGTTGCTACAAATTTACGCATTGCACCAGACTTCATGGTTAAGATATTGGGGTCATTAAACATGTTCTTTAAAAACATTTCAACTTCGGAGAGATTATTAGGACCTCCCATATTAAGTAGTATGATTGCTTCTTTATTCATTATTTTTATCTTTGTTCAAATTTTTATTTATATGTTCGACTACATCTGTATTAAAGAGTATTTCATTATGGTTTAAATTACCGTATTCATAAAAACCAGCTAAATTATTAACATAATTGCGAAGCATTCTAGCATGTTTAATATTAACAACTTCATCATCACTGCTTGCATAGATATGAACAGGTACATCAATATGAGGTACAAAATCAATAGAAGGGAATTTCTGCTTTAAAATCCACCCTATTCCACTAAAGGGGTAACGTTTTTTAAGTACCGCATGAACAGAGTCATAAGGGGCTATAAGTAAGACCTCTTTAACTTGACGCTGAGAAGCTAAAAAAGAGGCTACTCCTGAGCCTAAGGAGTAACCCATTAAAATAATATTTTCAGGTTTATAATCAAAACGCACTATAAGATCATCATAAATGCGCATAGCATCCACAAAAAGCTTATCTTGTGTAGGTTTACCCTCACTCTTACCATAAGCCCTATAATTATAAGATATAAAAGGCATCTGCGGATAATGGGTAACAAACTTTTCAACAAGAGCAACACTGTCTTGCTGAACCCCACCAAAATATAAGATAATTGTTTTACAACTGCTTTCAGGCTCGTACAAAATACCCTCAAGTAAAACATTATTTTCAACAGGCAAAGACAGAGGTGTTAAAAACTCTGCAATCTCTTCAAATCTCTCCTCATCTCGATAATACTTCGGTCTAAAAAAGATTCGGTTTTGGAAAACAAAAAGAATAAACATAATAGAGGCATACATTAAAAGTAAAAAACCCATAAAGCTTATAAGTATACTCATTTTTTCTTCTTTGCCCAGCGGTAATAAAAACGTTTTGGTTCTAAAAACTCAGGTAATTTTTCTTCATTAACGAAGTGCTGACACAAATGCTTAGCTAAATACGGAGCAAGAACAAACCCATACCCACCTACCCCATTTATCATATATAGCTCAGGAATCAGGCTTACTGGAGTCTTTATCCCTTTTAATGCTTCAGGTGCTTTGGTAAGACTCTTTTTTGCATCTACTATACCTCCCAGTAGAGGAAGGTAATCATTTGAACCTGAACGCATTCCACAATAAGAACTGTGCACCTTTACCTCTTCGAGTTTAACACTTTTCATTGCTAAGTCAATTAGTTTTTGGGAACCCTGTTCTATTAAAGGCAGGTCTTCTTGATTAAGATAATGACTCGCACCAATAGATAAACGTCCATTCTTTTTTGTAGCAGAGACATAAACTTCATGATGAATAGTTGCTTCCATCGGTGTTGATGTTGTAATATCACAACGTTGCCCAAAAATACGACGTAATTTCAAATAAGGCTCACTTATAATCTCATTATAAGCCCCTGTACATAAAACAAGTTTTTTAGTTTTAAACTTCTCAACATGCCAAATCTCTTCTTTATACCGTATCTCTTTCACCTCAAGCTTTTTATACACAATGCCCTTTAGCATCGCCTTGCAAACATCTTTTGCTTCAATAATAGCATTGTTTTTTAAATACACTGAAGAGAAATCCTGAACATAAGGTCTAAGGTGTGATAAGGTCTCCTTAGGAGCTTGACTGGTTTTTAAAAGAGTATGAGATTTAAAATAGTCTACTTTTTCGTTCTCATCTTCATATTTAGAGATATGCAATAAGGGGGCTAAATTAGTAAAATCAGGAAAGTTTTGGGTGTAAAAATCTAAGGAATAAAGATAAGCCTCTTCAATTAACTCTTTCAGCGGACCAGACTTTGAAATTTTAGGGTTAATAAAAGCCCCTGCTGCACCTGAACCTCCCGAGGCAATCTCTTCTTGTTCAAGAACAAGAACCTTCTGCCCTTTGTTATGAAGTGCATATGCCAGGGAGCAACCATTAATACCTGCACCAATAATGATGACATCATAAACCTGCATCTGAAGCTTCCAAATTAAATCGAAATTTCTTTAATATCAGCAATGTCTTTAAAGCTTTTATATACGGATGAGACTAAATTTTTACGATTTATTTTCACTTTTTCATCATCTGCATTAACCATTACTTTTTCAAAAAAAGTATCTAACTGAGGTTTAAGTGAAAACAGTGCATCTAAATGTGTTTCATAGTTTTCATAACTCTTAGAGACTACTTCTTGATAGGCATTATAGAGATTAGACTCTGCATCTTCTTCAAAAAGTTCACGCGAGACAAGAAGTTCTTTATCAAGATTCATATCTTTTGTAATATTAGCCACACGTTTAAAGGTAGAAAAGCTTTCAGAAAAACTTGCCGAGTTGACAATAGTATCTAAGGCTTTGATTTTAGCATCAATCACACATAAGTCTAGATTTTTTGAGGCAACAACAGCCTTAATAATAGATGGATTAACCTTGTACAGTTGGTTGATACGTTCTAATATGAATTCTTCTAAAAGAGCATAATCAAAGTCTTCATATTCAGATGAAAAAAGTTCTTTAATATGGCTAATATTCAATTCAAAGTTAAAAGCATTTACAATTCTCACCATTCCATTTACCGCACGGCGAAGGGCAAAAGGGTCACGTGAACCCGTAGGTATCTGTTTAAGAGAAAACAGACCAATTAATGTATCAAGTTTTGTGGCTAATGCTATTACGGCTGAAACTTTTGTAGAAGGAAGTTCTGAATCCTCACCCTTAGGAAGATACTGCTCTTCAATAGCCAAAGCCACCTCTTCATCTTCACCCTGAGCTAAAGCATAATATTTACCCATCAAACCTTGAAGTTCAGTAAACTCAAAAACCATCTCTGACATTAAGTCTGCTTTTGAAAGTTCTACTGCACGTGCCACCTTCACTTTATCTACCCCATAAGCTTCTGCTAATATAAGCGCAATCTTTTTTTCACGATTAATCTTATCAATTAAAGAGCCTAAACCATTCATAAAGGTTACTTTTTCAAGACCATCATTAACAAGGGTACGTTTTAAGTCATTATCATAAAAGAAAAGCCCATCCGCAAGACGTGGACGAAGTACGGTCTCATTTCCTTCTATAACCTTGGAAAAGTCATCTGTTAGGGCATTTGATACCACAACAAAATGGTTACTTAATTGAGCATCTTTAAAAACAGGGAAATAACGCTGATGCTCTTTCATTGAGGCGATAATCACTTCAGGAGGAAGACGTAAGAAGGCTTCATCAAAACTACCTAAAAGTGCTGTTGGATTCTCTGTAATGGCAACAACTTCATTTAAAAGCTCTTCATCTATTTCAATTTCAAAACCACTCTCTTTTTCAATCTTCTCAAAACCTTCTAAAATACTCTGACGTCTGGCATCAGGAAAAAGTTCAACGGCACCTTCTTTAAGTACCTCAAAATACGCTTTAATACCATTTAATGGTTGGGCTTCAAAAGAGGAAATTCTATGTACATAAGTAATGGATTTAGATTGTACTCCAAAAAGTTCAACATCAATAAGTTTATCATTCATCATAACATTTACCCAGCGAACAGGACGAATAAAATTCTCTTGAAGCCCTCCCCAACGCATTGACTTTCCAAAATCAAGAGACTTCACAAACTCAGAAATCATTTCCGAAAGAAGAGTGTGGCTCTCTTTTCCTTTTAACTCTTTTTTAAAATAAAGAACCTCTTTACCACCCTTTTCATTACGAGAAAGTTCACTCACACTAACACCACATTTACGTGCAAAACCTTCACAGGCTTTTGTTGGTTTTCCTTCATCATCAAAAGCAATAGCTAAGGGTGCTCCAAAGAACTCTTCAATACTATCTTTTTGAGATCTCATAAATTCTCTGTGCCATAAAACTAAACGCCGTGGCGTATAATAAAATTCAAATTCACAAAGCAGTGCATTCTCTTCTAAAATTTTTGCCCATTTTTCTTCAATGTTTTTTAACTCTTTAAGTAAAGGAACTGCGGGAAGTTCTTCAACACCAATTTCAATTAAAAGTGCTTGTGTCATCTATATAAACCTTATAAATTTTCAATATCAACTGATTGTATATATTTTTATCAAAACATATTTAAACCTACACTTCTTAAAAATAATTTTTAAGCTTAAGTCTGTGTAGGATTCTTTGCCATAGCACTGCAAGTAGCTCTGCTCATTTTAGTGCCTAATATCAGATAATTACCGCGATTTTAGCCAAAAAATAGTTAAGATTAGTTGACATTAGGTACGCAAGAGCCAATTTACTATGCCAAGGGCTATATGTTTAAAGTAAAATGAAACGATAATTAACGTAAAAATTTTATGTTAAATTAAATATTGAGATGGCTACAATGCCAGTATTAAAAAACAGGAGCATAATATGCCAAAGATTAACAAATATGAAAACATCGATAACGTAGAGCGTGAAGCTAAAAAAGATTTAATTGATCGTCACTCACCATTCATTACTGTTGAAGGTGTTGCTAAAGCAGGTGAAATGCTAGCAGTAAACGTTAAAATGGGTAATGAATATACTCATCCAGATGATTTCGATCACTTTATTGAAAGTATCACTCTTTTTAATGGTGACACTAAATTAGCAGCAGCTTCTTTTGTTCCTGGTACACTAGGAAATGAAAAATCTCACTGTGAAGTTACTTTTAACATTCGTGCTACAGGTAAAAAACTCAACCTAACTGCACACGGTTACTGTACTAAACACGGTATCTGGGAATCAACTGCAGTACTTGTAGAAGTGCAACAGTAGTTTATATCCGTAAACAAGAGCTTTATAGCCTCTTGTCTACTTCTTCTATTAACTGGAAAGGTACAGAAAAGGTACAGATTCAGTAATTCTTCAACCTTAAACCCCTTATGTATCATTCAGTAACGTTATCCTATTGTTCTTAATTAGCTTAACTTCGTCCTTCGTTAATACAATAGGAATATGTTTTCTCTCTTGTGCTCTTAACGCTTGAATATTCCAATTACTCATATCGATTCCTAAAACTTCTTTGTATAAAAATAACAAGGCAGAAAAGGCTTGATTCTGAGT
>JAJRQV010000028.1 GCA_024280035.1 Campylobacterales bacterium | reverse complement strand
TGAGTGGATGAATGTTTTTGCAGAGTATGAGTCTGAGCCTGAACAAGATATCTTAAGAGCAGGAATTAATTTTCCTTTAGCTATTTTTAATACAAAGTCGCAAGAAAGAGCAATCTCAAAGCTTCAAGCCTCACGTTCAGATCTCTTATTAAAGAATGAAAATAGTCGTTTAGATATTGAACTTAATAGACTTCATGCCGAACGTTCTTCTTTACATAAACAAGTGGATGCTAATGAGGAAGTCTTAAAAACAGAGATGGAACTTTTAGTTATGTTTCAAGAAGGTTATAATATTGCCAATATCAACTTGCTTCAACTTCAAGATGCAAAAAATAAGGTTATTGGAACTAAAAGAACACTGATTCAGGTTAATACAGCCTGGGATCAAAATACTATTATCACTAACTACAATCAAGGATCATATAATGAATAAAATATTTTTACTTACTCTACTCTCAATCACAGTACTTTTTAGTGTTGAAATTCCGACGAAACATGCTCAAGAGAGAGCCTTTGGTAAATCTGTAGAGCTTAATGCTCAAATTATCCAACTTTCTAATGCAGGTCAATCGGTTACATCTTTAGTTTCTGGTCACTTAGAAAAATATTTTGTTGAACCTGGGCAAAAAGTAAGAACAGGTCAAAAAATTGCAAGGATAGAGTCTATTCTGGTCTCTCAAATGACAGCAAATTATATCTCTTTAAAAAAGCAATATATTGCCTTAGATAAGAATTCTAGAGCCATACAAAAGTTATATGATAAGGGAATGATATCTATGCAGAAGTTAAATAACCAAGAGATTCAAAAAATGCGATGTTGGCACAGATTAATTCGCTTTCTTCTCAGCTAAAGACTTTAAATATTAATACAAAAACTCTTAATAAAGAGACAGCAAACTTTATTCTTTATGCACACTCTTCAGGGACTGTGTCGGAACTTTTACAACAACTTCATACCGTTGTTATGACGGATGAAGCAATTATTACTATTGTAAAAGAACAGGCTTTTTATGTGCGCTCTTTTGTGCCTATTCGTTATGCTTCAAAGGTAAAAAAGGACAAAAAATAGTGGTGAGTTATGCAGGGCGTAATATTGTGACACATGTTACACAAATACTTCCTATTTTAGATGCTACAACACAGCGCATTGTTGTACTTTCATCAGTAGATGAAAAAGCAGATGATTTATATATTAACGCTTATGTTGAGTCCACCCTTTATTTTAAAGCAGATCATAAATATGTAGCTGTAGAAAAATCGGCACTCTCATTTTTTAATAATGAGTGGGTAGTTTTTGTTCCTAAAGAAGAGAGTGAAGAAGATGCTTCGCACAGTGAAGAGAAAAGGGTGAAGAATGAAGAAGAAGAGGGTGAGGAAGAAGTTTATGTTCCTTATGAAGCTCGTGTGGTTAAAATTATAGTAGAGGATGATAAGTTTTCAGGGGTTAAAGGGCTTGAAGTGGGTGAAGAGTATGTTAGTGATAAAAGCTATTATGTAAAATCAATGATGCTTAAATCATCTCTAGGTGATGGGGACTAAGATGTTGAACTCATTAATAGATATATCATTAAAATACAAGCTTTTAGTGATTACACTTTTTTTAGCAATAAGTGCCTTTGGTTTTAAGGCTTATCAAGAGATTCCCGTAGATGCCTTTCCTGATATTACCCCTAAACAGGTTGTTATTTATACAGAGAGCCCAGGAAATTCGGCTGAAGATATTGAAAAATTGATTACGTATCCTATTGAGTCTGTTCTCTCCGGAATGGCTGGTGTGAAGTTAATTATGTCGAACTCAATTTTTGGACTTTCTTATGTTTCTGTTTTCTTTGAAGACGATATGGATATCTACTTTTTACGTCAACTTGTTAGTGAACGTTTAACGGGTGTTGATATTCCTATGGGATGGGGAAAACCAGTTTTAGGACCTAATACAACAGGTCTTGGACAAGTTTTTTGGTATGAGGTTCAAGATACAACGGGCAAATATACGCTACGTGAAATTAAAGAGATGCAAAAGTATATTGTTACTCCTTTGTTAAAAAGTGTTAGTGGTGTTGAAGAGGTTATTGGATGGGGTGGAGATGAAAAACAATATAATGTTTTAATTGATACTAAAAAACTTCAAGATATAGGTATTACCTATGAAGATATTGTGAACGCCTTACAAAAGAGTAATCAAGCTGCAGGGGGACAATACCTAGAGTTTAATCGGGAGCAGTATCTTATTCGTGGGGCAGGTCTGTATAAATCTTTAGATGATATTAGAAATACGGTAGTAAGAACAGGGCTAGGACAATCGGTTACTATTGAAGATGTTGCTGTAGTTGAAGCAGGTTCAGCGCCTAGATTTGGTGCTGTAAGTATTAGTGGCTCTGAAGCGGTCATGGGAATGGTTCTACAAAGAACTGCAACAAATGCAGCGAAGGTAGTTGAGCGTGTTATTGAAAAAGTACCTATTGTTAATTCTGCACTTCCTAAGGGTGTTGTTATTAGAACCATTTATGACCGTACAGAAATTACGCATAAGGCGGTAAATACAATGACTTCAGCACTATCTTCGGGTATTGTTTTAGTTGCTATAGTATTGTTCTTATTTTTATTTGAACTTCGTTCGGCATTTATTGTAATTATCTCTTTGCCAATTTCTCTTTTAATTGCATTTTTATTAATGGATTATTACGGAATTTCTGCAAACCTTATGTCGCTTTCAGGGCTTGCTATTGCGGTGGGTATGATTGTGGATGGAACGATTGTTATTGTTGAAAATAGCTTTAGGAAACTTCATGATGAACCTGCTGCAGATAGGTTAACCGTTATTGCAGATTCTGCGAAAGAGGTTGCTACGCCCGTTACTTTTGCAGTGTTAATTATTGCAGCGGTTTTTATTCCTTTGTTAAGCCTTGATGGGTTAGCAGGTAAAATGTATGGACCCATGGCAATCAATATTGTTTTT
>JAJRQV010000027.1 GCA_024280035.1 Campylobacterales bacterium | reverse complement strand
TTCGCAACCACTTTCGTTAGTTTTAAGAAGAAACTTTGCTTCGCAACCACTTTCGTTAGTTTTAAGAAGAAACTTTGCTTCGCAACCACTTTCGTTAGTTTTAAGAAGAAACTTTGCTTCGCAACCACTTTCGTTAGTTTTGGCAGTTTTGACATAAACCGTAAATCTGCATAGAGTGGTCTTGCATTTTAAAGTTATGTTCTTTGGCAATACTATGTTGGCGGTTTTCAATCTCTTCATCAACAAACTCTGTAATATCCCCACACTTGGTACAAATCATATGATCATGGTGGTCTTTTGCTCCCAATTCATACTTTTTACCCTGTGCACCAAAAGATAAAGAGGTGACAATATTAGAATCTTCCAAACGAGAAAGCGTTCTATATACGGTTGCAATTCCTGTTTTAAGATCAGGGTTTTCTTTTTGAATGAGTTGGTGCAAGGCTTCGGGTGTAAGGTGTTCATCTGAGTTATACAGAGTCTCAAGAATGACTTCTCTTTGAATAGTGAACTTCTCTCCATTTTTCTTAAGAAGTATTTTAAACTCTTCTAAAAGTTTGTCATAAGCAATAGTGCGTGATGTTAATGGTTTCTTACTCATTTAGATTCGTCTCCTAGTGAAATATTACTCTCTTTTAATTTTTTATTAACAGTTTTAATAATCTTATCTTTGTTTTTATTAGCAGCTTCAATCATCTGTTTTGTTCCTTCATCGGCTAAGGCATTTTTTGCCTTGTCCACACCTTCATCAATACTGCTATTAATATCATCAGCAATTTGCCCACCATCAATATGCATAATAAAACGTCCTGTTTCAACAAGGGCAGGGAACATAAAACTATTTTTCATCTCAAAATTATCTCTTACCGCCTTAAAGTTGTATACAGCATAAACAATAACAGATGCGATGAAAAAGAATTTTCCTGAACCAAAAATAAAACCTAAAATTTTATCAAGAATACCTAATCCACTCATTTTAGAGAATTTTTTAAATAAAATCCCTGCACCTATCATTGCTCCCCAAAAAACAGCTAAGGTACTTAAAAAACCTAAAAAGTTAATGGCAGCAGGTGAGTCAAACTTAAAAATAGCATCAGAAAGGAAAGTTCCCACATCTGTTGCTACACGTGAGGCAATAAAAATACCGCCAACAATACCGATTAATCCAAATAACTCTTTAAAGAAACCATTTAAAATACCCTTCAGTCCCAAAAGTAAAATAACACTTCCTATAACTAAATCAAAAACACTAAAATCCATTTTTATCCTACTACTACTTGATCTTTGCCTGCACTTTTTGCAGCATAAAGCGCTTTGTCTGCGCGGTCTATAAAGGAGTCACAACTGTCTCCGAATTGAAAGTTTGTAACCCCTATACTTAAGGTGATTTTTATCTGATGATTTTTGTAAAAAAGAGTGTTTTCACGTACTCTATGTAAAATACGTTCAGCAACCTTTTTCCCAGTAGCTTCATCTGCTCGAGAAAGAATAACTAAAAACTCTTCTCCTCCGAATCTAAAAACCTTATCACCTTCACGTAAACATGAGCTAATAAGTTTTGCTAAAACAATAAGAACCTTATCTCCAGCAAGATGACCATACTCATCATTCACATTTTTAAAGTTGACAATATCAATTAAGATAATACGAGTATTTAGTTTTTTATTTTGCATCTTACAAAGATTTCCAAGGTAGGTGTCTAAGGCTCTACGGTTATAAGTACGTGTAAGAGGATCAAGGTTTGATGTTTTTTCTAATTGAGAAATTTTACTTCTAAGTGATTCAATGGTTTCATTTGCTTCTCTCATTTGTGATTCAACTTGGTCATAAACCTTGTTGAAACTGTCAAGAATTTTGTCAGATTTATCTGCTGCCATTATTGAGGACTGTTTAATAAGTTCTTTTTGTTCTTGATTAATTCTTTGAACAGACTCTTTTGTCTGTTCATACGAGTCTAAACTCTCTAAAGCGAGTTCTTTATAATCGAGGGCAAAATTATGTTCAACTTCATGAAGATTTAATGAGCTTGTTGATTGTGTATTAAGCGCTTGTGCTAGATGATGTAAATCGTCAATAATAAGTTTGGGATTATAATCATCTTGAGCCTGCAGTTTTTCTAAAATAGTTGTGAATGCGGCGTTAATGGTTTTTTCAGCTTGAACCTTAGTCACGTTTACGACTCCTTATTTAGAAAGAATTATATAGGCTTTATTTTAAGCGCAATTATACATATTTTAGCATAAAACAAACTTTTGTTTTTATAGGAGAGTATAATTAAGCTTGTTTTAGGGCTTATTTAGTCTTAATTTAGGTATTTTTGGATAATATCGCTCTCATTATTATAGATTTATAAATTTGCGAGGAAATCCTTGCATGAAATACGAGGAAAATATGAGCACTTGGAACCCACAAAGCTGGAGAGATTTCCCAATCAAACAGCAACCTACATACAATGATGTAGATCATCTTAAACGTGTAACACAAAAACTTAAAGAATTACCACCATTAGTATTTGCAGGTGAAGTTCGTTCATTGAAGAAACAATTTTCAGATGTTGTTGATGGAAATGCCTTCTTACTTCAAGGCGGTGATTGTGCTGAGAGTTTTTCAGAGTTTAATGCAGACAGTATCCGTGATACCTTTAAGGCAATGATGCAGATGGCAGTGGTAATGACCTTTGCTGGTTCGTCTCCTGTTATTAAAGTGGGACGCATGGGTGGGCAATTTGCTAAACCACGCTCATCTGATTTTGAAGAAATTAATGGGGTGAAACTTCCTTCTTACCGTGGTGATATCATTAATGGTGTTGAATTCACAGAAGAAGCACGTATTCCTGATCCTGAGAGAATGGTTCAAGCCTATAATCAATCTTCATCAACACTTAATCTTCTTCGGGCATTTGCAAGCGGGGGTATGGCTGACCTTAAACAGGTTAATCAATGGAATTTAGACTTTGTTCAAGATTCACCACTGAAAGAGAAATATGAAGATATGGCATGTCAGATTGAACAGTCTTTACGTTTTATGGAAGCCTGTGGGGTAAGTTCTAAAAACTACCGTACCCTTCGTGAAACAGACTTTTATACCTCACATGAAGCACTTCTTTTAGAGTACGAAGAGGCATTTACACGTCAAGACTCTTTAACAGGTGACTGGTATGATACATCAGCACATATGTTATGGATTGGAGATAGAACCCGTGGTTTAGATGGAGCACATATTGAATTTATGCGTGGAATTAAAAATCCAATCGGTGTTAAAGCGGGTCCAACCATGCAAGCAGATGAGTTAATTAGACTGATTGATGCGGTTAATCCTGAAAATGAGTCAGGGCGTTTAAATGTTATTGTAAGAATGGGTGAAAATAAGGTGGGTGATCATCTTCCTGAACTTATTCGTGCTGTTGAACGCGAAGGCAAAAAAGTATTATGGTCATGTGATCCAATGCATGGTAATACGATTAAATCTACAACGGGTTTTAAAACACGTCCTGTAGAAGCCGTTCTTGGTGAGATGAAAAACTTCTTTGCAGTGCATAAGTCAGAAGGTACTTATGGTGGTGGTGTTCATTTAGAAATGACAGGTAAAAATGTAACGGAGTGTACAGGTGGTGCTTTTAATATCTCTGATGAGGATCTTAAGTCTCGTTACCATACGCATTGTGACCCTCGTTTGAATGCTGACCAAGCATTAGAACTCGCTTTCTTAATAGCCGACTCCCTAAAAGAGGCAAAATAAGCGAAAGCGGTTTTATAAATTCCGCTAGGCTTCTACAACACTTTTTCCAAAAAATAAATACCCTTGATTTTCAGATAATTTTATAAAACAATTCAATATTCTCTTAATCTTTTTCTCTATTGTAAAATTTAAACAAAATAAATACTCTTGACTTTTGTACCACATGGTACTATACTACTCTTATGAAAATTGGAAGACCTAAAGAATTTGAAGAAGAAATTGTATTAGAACGTGCCATGGAATATTTTTGGGATAAAGGATATGATAATGCGTCTTTAGCTGGTTTACTTAAGGCTATGGGGATAAAAAAGAGTAGTTTTTATCAAACCTTTGAAAGTAAACAGAAAATATTTGAGCGTTGCATGCAAAGATATATTGAATTAGGTTCAAAAGAGATAACAGATAAGTTAACTACACAAAGTGCGAAAGATATTTTACGTGCATACTTAAATCGTTCTATTTCTGAAATACAAGAATATGGAGAGGTTAGAGGCTGTTTAGTTATGAATGCTGGGGCTGAATGTTATAAAAAGTATCCTGATATTTCTTCCTTAGTAAAAGAGCATTTTATATTTTTTCATAACTCATTTATAGACTTGGTTAAAAAGGCTCAAAAAGAAGGTGATATTTCTAAAGAAAAATCAGCCAGTATGTTAGCAAGTAGCTTTATGACTATTTTAAATGGTTTAGCTCTTATGATAAAAGCAGGAGCGGGTGAAGATATTATCCATGATATACAAGAGCATTTTGAAGAGTTGTTTAAAGCTTAAAAAAGATGTTTTTTTGCTATATTTTGTACCAATTGGTACAAAAATAAAAGAGGAGGATTATTATGTAGAAAAATAAAAAATTTATTCCAATTAAAAAATAAACACAGGAGATATAATGTCAATTATTAGAACAATTAAAGAAGATGAAGCTACAGGTTTAGTAAAACAGACTTATGAAGATATTAAAAAAACTGGGGCATGTTACCCGCTGCTATTACTGTATTAAGTTCAAGCCCTGAACTTTTAGCCAATCAATGGCAACGTTATAAATATTTTTATACGCAAAAGGGATTATCTCAAAAACTGTTGACGATCATACGTTATTTGATTTCAGGTGAGGCACAATGTGAATACTGTATAGGTTTTAATGCAGCAACCCTAATCAACATGTTTGAACTGACTCAAAATGAAGTAAAAGGTTTAGTAGAAGATCCTTCCAACGCACCTTTATGTGAAAAAGAGAAAGCTCTTTTACTGTTTGTACTTAAGTCTGTTAATAATGCCCATTCAGTACAACAAAGTGACATTAATGAATTAAAAGCATTAGGAAGTTCAGATAAGGAGATTGTAGATGCAGTAACCGAAGGTGTCACTATGCTTGCGGGAACTATCTTATTTGACACATTTAAAGTAGAGGTCGATTACTAAGGTTTATCTTAGTAATCTAAGTAACTAAAGGAAAAAGCTTTAAAATAATTTCCTTTTAGAAGTATTATTATAAGATGTTTTTGATTAAAGTTAAAAGAAAAATATTATAATAAAGAGTACGTTAAACCGCATTAATGCGGTTTGACTTACATGTTTTTAATAACGTTAAGTAACTCTTCGGGGCGGTTTGAGTACTGAATAGCAGAGTCTTTTGAGATAATTTTTTGTTTTAAGAAGTCAATTAACTCTTGGGTCTGTGTTACCATTCCTGTTTCAAGCTGATTTAACTGCATTTGAGAATAGAGTTGGTGAACCTTATCTTCACGAATAAGATTTTTAATGGCAGGATTTGTAATCATAATCTCTTGAGCAGCAATACGTCCACCACCAATACGAGGAAGAAGGGCTTGTGAAATTACAGCCACTAAGGAGGTGGCTAACTGGGCACGAACCTGAGGTTGTTCATCACCTGAGAAAACATCAATAATACGGTTAATGGTTTCAGGGGCTGAATTGGTATGTAGAGTTCCAAAAACTAAGTGACCTGTTTCTGCTGCGGTTAAGGCTGCTCCAACAGTTTCTTGATCACGCATCTCCCAAATAAGGATGATATCAGGATCTTCACGCATGGCAAACTTAAGTGCCTTAGCAAATGAAGTGGTATCTGTTCCTACATTACGGTGAGAAAAAAGACATTTTTTATTATCATGCATAAACTCTACAGGATCTTCAACTGTAATAATATGTTTGTTTTCAGTTTCATTAATCTCATTAAGCATAGCAGCAAGTGTAGTTGACTTACCTGAACCCGTAGGTCCAGTTACTAGAATAAGACCTTTCTCACGTTTTACCATCTCTTTAAAAATTTTCTTTGCACCCAGTTGGTCGAGTGAGGGAATTTCAATAGGAATAATACGAAATGCACAAGCAATATCACCCATTGTACGGTAATAATTTGCACGAAAACGACCAATGTCAGGAAGTACAATAGCAAAATCCAGTTCGAGTTCTTCTTCAAAGTCTTTTTTCTGTTTGTCAGTTAAAAGTGAGTACGCCATCTCTTCAATAGCTTTTCCATCCATTACGGGAAGATTAAGTGATACTAATTTTCCATCAATACGAATTTGTGGTTCTGAGCGAGAAACTAAGTGTAGATCTGATGCCTTATATGCCACAACAGATTTTAAAAGTTTTCTAATGTCTAAACTCATGTATTTCCTTGATTGTTATTTATAATAACTCTTGTTTATAAACCTCTTCATTAAAGGCAACAAGAACTTTATCTTGGCTATATTCTATCACAGGTCTTTTAATTAACATGTTTTCTTTACATAACCAACTTAGTTTTTGAGCATCATCTAAATTTAAATCCTTTAATTTGAGCGTACGGTAGGTAGTTCCTCGAGTATTAAAAAGTTGTTTCATTTCTACACTTTTAAGCCAAAGCTCAATGGTTTGACAATGAACAGTATCTATTTTGAAGTCAATAAGGGTGTATTCTAAGTTGTTTTCTTTTAGAAATTTGATGGCTTTTTTTACACTATCGCAGTTTTTAATTCCGTAAATTTTAATAATTATTTATCCTTTTTTAAAGTGACTTAGTTACGAGAACTCTCAAGATATTAAAGTTCTTAACTAATATGGAAATCTCTAGCTTTTGAGAATTGTTTTAGTTAAAGTTACTCAATAATCTTAGGAACAATAAAAAAATTATCTTCACTGTGCGGAGCATTAGAAAGAATAGATTGTGAAACATAATGTGATGAAGAGGGTTTATCTTCACGAAGTAAGGTGCCCTTATTCGTCATTCCAAAGGTAGGATCAAGATCAGTAGTGTCAAGTTCAGAAAGGTTATCAACAAAAGACACAATTTCAGAAAGTTGTTTGATTATCTCTTCACGTTTATCTTCTGCAATTTCAAGATAAGAGAGTTTTTCAAGTTTAGTAAGTAAAGCATCATCAATTTGCATCTTGATTCCTTAGGTGTTTAAATTGTCGTAATTGTAACAAAAAATTATTAAGAAAACTCTATCTTTTGTTTAGTTTGGGGCTCTTTTAACTTTAATAAGCTAATATAACACCCATAAATTAAACTTTATCAAGAAGCGAACCTTTTGATAAAGTTAAAAGCACTGAGAATGAAAAGGTTTTTTACCAAGGAAAACTTAGTGTTAACCTAGGTTCATAAGCTTTACTAAAGAAACTTTCCAGAAGATGGAATGCCTTTCACTAGTTTTGCTTATTTTACGTTAATTATAATACATAAAGGATATTTTTTGAGCTTAAAAGAAAACATTGATATGGTAAGAGAAGAGTTGAACCAAGAAGAGAAGATGTTCGAAAATGCTGTGAGAACAGAACGTTTTGTAAAAAAATATAAAACACCATTATTGAGTGCTATTGTTGCTATTATCGTTGTATTAGTAGGAAATTCGATTTATCAAGCTAATCTTGAGAGCAAAATGCTTAATTCAAATGCTGCTTATATGACACTATTGGGTACACCAACGGATACGAATGCAATGAAAATCTTAAAAGATAATAATGCTGCATTGTACGACGCATGGAAATTGCAAGTGGCTATTGCAGATTCAGATGAAAAGACACTTCAAGAGTTAAGTGGATCTCAAAATAAAATAGTTTCTGATATTGCGACGTATGAAGTGGCTGCACTGAAAAAAGATGTACAAGCATTAAATGCTTATGCACAAAAGAAGGATGCTATCTTAAAAGATATGGCACTTCTTGATGAAGCAGTGTTATTAATGAAAGCAGGTAAAACGGAAGAAGCGCATAAACGTTTAAACTTAATTGATGAGAAATCATCTGTTAAAAAAACAGCAATGATTTTACAACACTACGGAGTAAAGTAGATGTTCAAAAGCCTTGTTGCTACTTTTTTACTTATAACTCTTTTTGTGGGATGTTCTTCTAAGGAATATTATAAGCCTAATAGCACGGTTGATGATATGTCTAATACAGCTGAACTTAGTGCGTATATTTCAGAAATAAGTGCGGACAGTGCTACCTTAGCAGATGGAATGATTATTACAAGTAAGGGTTTAGATACAACACTCTTTCCTAAGGGATACCGTTTTATTTTTAAAAATAATGAGTGGGCATTAGGGATTAAGGCAGGGGGAGAGGTTTTTGCTGTTAAAGATGCTAATGAAAGTAGGGTGCTTAAACTCTCAAAAACAGTAGCAACACTTGCCTTAAAAGATAAGCTCTTAGCCGTTGTATTTGCTGATAATGAACTTGCTTTATATGATTTTGAGACACAAAAATTACTTTTTAAAGAACCTGCCTCAGAGTCGACTGCTGTCGATATGCGTATTACCACACCACGTTTTTTAAATGATCTTGTACTCTTTCCAACATTAGATGGAAAAGTGGTGATTGTTAATGCACAAACAAAAGAGTTAGTGCGTAAAATTATTGTAAGTTCAGAAGAGTATTTTAATAATATTATCTATTTTAATATTGTTGATGATGTACTTTATGCGGCAACTCCTTATAAAATATATTCACTTGGTTCTAAAGAAGCGCGTATCTCTGTAGAGTCAAGATCTGTTGTGGTTAATAAAAATGGTGTCTGGACAGCTACAAAACAGGGTGAAGTTATTGCGCTGACTCACTCTCTTGACGTGATTAAAAAACAGAAGTTTCCTTTTGCACATTTTTTAGGAATGGTTGTCACTGATGAAGCGGTGTATCTTGCAGAAAAAGAAGGATATATCATTGTTTTGCCCTTAGATGTAGAATCTTTTAAGGTGTATGACTTTGATTTACAAGAAGGTTATTTCTTTACTTCTGATGAAGGTTTTTATTATGGTGATGAATATATGAAGATGAAATAAGGTCTTATTTTGTCTAAGCAACTTGACGCCTTTATCGAATATATTACGATAATTAAGGCATTAAGTAAGGCAAGTATTAATGCCTATAAAAATGACCTCACTCTTATAGAATCTTTTTATAAAGAGCCTCTTATTGAACTTGATGAGCTTAAACTCTTTAGGTACCTCTCTTCTTTTGAAAATAAACGCACACTTAATCGAAAACTTTCTTCTATTAATGCTTTTTTTGCTTTTTGCCATATGGAGTTTTCTCAAGAACAAAAGATGAAATTTAAGTTTTCAAAGATTCCTGCAAAATTGCCTAAATATCTTGACTATAAAGAGATAATGTCTGCCTTAGAAAGAATTGATAGAAGTACATGGATAGGGTTAAGAGATTATGCTTTAATCCTTTTTTTGTATGCCAGTGGAACACGTATTTCGGAGTGCTTGAGTATAGAACATATTGATTTTGAGAAAGAGTGGTTAAGAATACGTCATGCAAAAGGGGATAAAGAGCGTTTAGTACCCATTGCCACAGAGGCTATACATGCTATTAAAAAGTATGAAAATGAATGTCCCTTTGAATCTACATCTGTCTGGTTGAATTATCGGGGAAAATCACTAAGCAGAGTCTCTGCTTATAAAATCACACAAAAATATTTAAAGGTTTCTCCTCATGTATTAAGACACTCTTATGCCACTGCATTAATTATTGGTGGAGCAGATTTACGTGTTGTTCAAGAACTTTTGGGGCACTCATCTTTATTAACCACACAGGTGTATACACATATTCAAAAACAAAACCTACAAGACACGGTTCTAAAACATCACCCTATGGGCTAAAAAATTAAATAAGTATTTGTAAGTTATAATACCTTCATGAAAATACTTGTAAATAAGTTACGCTAATCAGGGCGATTATATAAAAAACTTGAAGAGATTCAACCTTCTGAGTTAAAGATTCGAAACAGGGTCAAACTTTATGTGGCACTTGACTTGAATAAGTACTATAACGCTATTGTAGTAGTCTCTCAAAAGAGCCGTCTTTTAATGAAGGATGTTGTAAAAATGGAAGAGATTGTAGTAAAAATGGCAATTTATAGAGATCATCAATTTAAGGGAAAAATCTTAATTTTAGATGCTCCTTTATGTTCAAAAGCTGAAGCTGCCTTTAAAAAGGCGAAGTGGAAAATCATTGAAACTGTGTGATATTGGAAATACAAATTTCTCTTTTAATGATGCAGAGAAGTTTTCTACTGAACATTTTGATATCTCATCAATTAATGAAAGAGTATATTATATTGCAGTTAATCATTATTGGGAAAAACGTCTAGAGAATGAAGAAAATTGGATTAACCTTCGTGATTTTGTTGATTTTTCTAAGTATTATGAGAGTATGGGAATAGACAGAATTATGTGTATGGAAGCCGTGAATAACGCTCTTGTGGTAGATGTGGGTTCTGCTATTACGGTTGACTTGATTCGTAATGGGCATCATCAAGGGGGATATATTTATCCTGGTTTTTCTGCCATGGAAAAAACGTATAAAGATATCTCTCCTCGTTTAGAAGTTTCATTAAACTTTGACATAGATTTAGCTACAATGCCGAAAAATACGGAAGATGCCATCTCTTTTGGAGTGATTGCTCCTATGGTGTCATATATTCGTTCTTTAGCAGATAAACTTCCTATTATTATAACAGGGGGAGATGCTGAAAAATTACATAACTTTTTACCCTGTGCACGGATAGATGAGATGCTTGTGTTTAAGGGTATGAAAAAGACGATAGATAAGGGTGTTGAGTTAAGGTCTTAAAGAGATTTTTCTTCTAAGAACCCTTGGCTGAAAACTTTAAAATGAATAAAATATAGAATTAAGGACACAATACAATGCTAACAGTAGCCCTTCCAAAAGGTAGAATTGCCGAAGACACCTTAGAAATATTTGCCTCTATTTTTGGTGAAGAATTTAAATTTGATGATAGAAAACTTATCTTAGAAACACCTAACTTTAAGTTTCTTCTTGTTCGTAACCAAGATGTTGCGACCTATGTTTACCATCAAGCTGCTGATATTGGTGTAGTTGGTCTTGATACCCTAGAAGAGCAAGGTTTAGATGTTATTCGCCTTTTAGACTTAAACAAAGGAGTGTGTAAGGTCTCTATTGGAATGCGTAAGGGTGAAAAACTTGATCTTAATAAACCAGAGTTAAAAGTAGCCACAAAGATGGTAAATATTACTAAACGATATTTTGCTGAACGTGCAGTTGCTGTTGATATTATTAAACTTTATGGTTCAATAGAGTTAGCTCCCCTTGTTGGTTTAGCTGATATGATTGTTGATGTGGTGGAGACAGGGGCTACCATGAAACAAAATGGTTTAGAAGTGGTTGCTGATATTATGACCTCTTCAACTTACCTTATTGCCAATAAAAACTCATATTTTGAAAAAAAATCTGAAGTACTGGATATTTTTGAGAAAATCTCTAAAGTAGTAGAGAACGATTAAAAGATATGACGGCACTTGATTTATACTCTAAGGTTGAACATCTTCTGGGCATAGAAGAGTCAACGGCTTACCTCCATACACTTTACACCGAAGTTCTTTATAATTATGAGATTAAAAACCTTCTTGATGTAGGGTGCGGAACGGGTGGGCTTATGCAGACCTTTAAAAAATTTGATATTAATTGTGATGGTATTGACTTAAGTTCGCTAATGGTTGAAAAAGCCAAGGCAAAGGGGCTTAATGCTGAATATAAGAGCATTGGTGAGGTTGATAAACAGTATGATGCTATTGTCTCTGTTTTTGATGTTTTAAATTTTGTACATCCTGATGAACTTATAGATTTTTTAAACTGTGTGCATAAGGCTTTAAATGATAAAGGGCTTTTTGTTTTTGATGTTAATACCTTATATGGTTTTTCTAATGTTGCTGATGGGGTAATGAGTGCAGAAGAAGAAAACCTTTTTTTAACGGTAGATGCTCAGTTTAAAGATAACCAGCTTGATACAAAGTTTACAGCCTTTATGAAAAATGAAGATAAGACCTACACGAAAGAACAAAGTGTAATTACTCAATACTTTCACTCCCTTCAACTCTTTAAAAAACTCAAAAATTTTAAGCTTATTAAAAGTGTATATCTTGACATGTATGATGTCAAAGATAAGGCACTGATTGTTCTACAAAAAGTTTAATTTTTAAATAAATAACACTAATAAATATTATCAGTTTTTCTTCATTAACATAAAAAAACTTTGACAAAAAATAACATAATTGTATGGTATAATTTTTGTCATAATTTTAATATATGGAGAATAAATGAAGGTTTTTTCGTTAATCATTATCTTAGTTGTAAGTGTTTATGCCAAGGCACTTTTTAGTAATTCACAGCAGGCCGACGCGAGTGAATATATGGGAGCGTTAAAAGATTTAATTGTAGCAACGCAAAAAACACGTGGGGCAACTTTTGGTTACCATAATGGAAATACATCAGCCTTACTTTTAATTTATGACTACCGTTCTGATATGAAAAAAGCAATAGGAATAATGGAGTCTTTGCCTCTGTCTTCTGAGCCTGTTGTTAATACACGTGCAACTTCTATCTCTCAGTCTTTAACGCGCTTAAATGCAAGGGCTTTAAAAATGGATATGGATGATAGTTTTACTCAATATACAGAAAATATAGAAAATGCCTTAATGTTAGCTCAAACTATTAATAAAAAAGGTTTTGATGACTTAAATGATTTTGGAAAATTGACGGCAACGGTGATGTTAGAATCAATTTTACCCTTAACAGAAAATATTGGTCAACTTCGTGCAATGGGAACAGGTGCAGCAGCAAAAGGCAGTATCTCAAAAAATAAAATGCTTCAGATGCAAGCTCTAATTAAAGAGATTAAGAAAATTAATGATAAGTTTCAAGCGGATGAAAAGTATATTTATATGAATAATAAAAAGCAGTTTAATACAGATGTAAATATGAAAATGGCGCGTATTCAAAAATCAATTAATAATCTTGTCTCAGTTACACAAAAAGATATTTTTAGAAAAAAGATTATAACGAATGCTAGTCAATATTTTTCTTTAGCAACAGAGGTGATTTCAGGGGTTGTTGTTGTGTTTAATATTAATAATAGAGCCATTGTTTCAGACTCTAAGGGGTGGTTGTAAAGAAAACTAAAGCATAATAAAATATAATACATTCTATTATAGATTATTTCTGAAACAAGATAAATAGTCTTAATCAAAGGATGCGTTATTATGAAAAAAATATTTTTAATATGTATAAGTACATTATTATTAGTTACGGTAGTTAATGCTAGTGGACACAGCGAAACAAAAAAGTTAATGAAGGCTGCAAAAACTTCGATTAAAGCAATAAGCCCTAAAGATTTAAATGCTCTAATTCAAGATGAAGATGCTGAATTTTATATGCTTGATGTTAGAGAACCCCATATGTGGGAAGAGGGCACAATGGATGCTCCTGAAGATATTAAGATTGCACGGGGTTTAATTGAATTTGATCTGCCTAATCAGCTTAAAGATAAAGATGCTTTAATTATTGTTTATTGTCGTTCAGGTAAGGGCGCACCTTTAGCAGCTAAAACCATTCAAGATGACTTGGGTTATACGAATGTTCGTTATCTAATTGGCGGTATTCAAGGATGGATGGACGCTGGTTATTCCATTTTTAATCATTTTGGTGAAGTTAAACTTGTTCAATAAGTAGTTTATACTAAGGCAGATTCAAAAGCTTCTGCCTTTAAACCTTAGTTCTCTTTATTTCGGGGCTTCATTTAGATAAACAATGTATTAATTAATAAAAATCTCCTTTACTTTCTTGTATTTAAACTACTTTATTCTTCTGAGGCTTTTTAAAGCGCTTCTTTGTTAAAATTCCGTTATGAAAAAACAGAAATTCGAATATTTACCAACAACACGTGAAGAGATGAAAGATCGTGGATGGCATCAATGTGACATTATTTTAGTTACAGGTGATGCTTATATTGATTCACCTTATATTGGTGTTGCCGTTGTAGGACGAATGCTTGACAAATTGGGCTTTAAGGTAGGTATTATTGGTCAGCCTGATGTTAAAGAGAATTTTGATATTAAACGTCTTGGTGAGCCTAAAATATATTGGGGTGTCAGTGGAGGAAGTATTGACTCTATGGTAGCTAATTATACAGCGACTAAGAAGTTTAGAAACTCAGATGATTATACTCCTGGTGGAAAAAACAATAAACGCCCTGATCGGGCTGTTAATGTGTACACTAATCTAATTCGACAAAACTTTAAAAACACAGTGCCTATCGTTTTAGGGGGCATAGAAGCTAGCCTTAGACGAATAACCCATTATGATTATTGGCAAAACAAACTTAAAAAACCTATTTTATTTGATTCAAAAGCAGATATTCTTATTTATGGAATGGGTGAGATTGCCATTGAAGAGTTGTCTAAAGCACTTAGAGATGGAAAAGAGTATAAAGATATTCGTGGAATCTGTTATATTTCTAAAGAAGCAATAGGGGAGCATATTCAACTTCCTTCTCATGATGAGTGTCTTAAAGATAAAGAGAAATATATGGATATGTTTGATGCCTTTTATGATAATAATGATCCTATCTCTGCCAAAGGTCTTTGCGAGCCTGTTGATACCCGTTTTCTTATCCAAAATGCTCCTTGTGATTATTTAAATGAGAAAGAGATGGATGAATGGGCAGATCTTCCTTTTACGCGTGAACTGCACCCTTATCATAGAGCTGATGGGAAGGTGAAGTGTTTAGAAACCATTAAGTTCTCTATTAATACGCACCAAGGCTGCTGGGGAGAGTGTAACTTCTATGCTATTGGTGTGCACCAAGGTCGTACTATTCGAACACGTTCTGAAGAGTCTATTTTAAAAGAGGTAAAGAAGTTTACCGAGTATAAAGACTTTAAAGGAATTATTTCTGATGTAGGTGGTCCCACGGCAAACATGTACGGTTATGAGTGTAATAAAAAACTCAAACTCGGTACCTGTGATCACCAACGATGTGTAGATGCAACACACCTGTGCTCATCTATGAAGATAAATCATAAACGAAATATTGAGCTACTTCGTAGTGTTAGAGCTGTTCCTGGGGTTAAAAAAGCCTTTATCGCCTCAGGTGTTCGTTATGACTTTATTACAGAAGATAAGGCTTATGGATATGAATACCTTAAGGAGATGGTGAAGTACCATATCTCTGGACAGCTAAAAGTAGCACCTGAGCATACCCAACAACATGTTTTAGAATTAATGGGAAAACCTGGTAAAGAGACCTTGGTTGATTTTAAAAAGATGTATGACCGACTTAATAAAGAAGAGGGAAAAAAACAGTTCTTAACTTATTATCTTATTGCTGCTCATCCAGGCTGTGAAGAGAAAGATATGAAAGAGCTAAAACGTTTTACTTCTGAAGAATTACAGATGAATCCTGAACAAGCTCAGGTTTTTACGCCAACACCTAGTACCTATTCAGCAGTAATGTATTACACAGAACTTGACCCAAAAACACGTAAGAAAATTTTTGTTGAAAAAGATATGAAACGTAAAGAAAAACAGAAAGAAATAGTGGTGAAAAAAGAGAAAATCAGATGGGACTCTTTCGCAGGATAGTTCTTAACGATTAACTAACACTATTTTGTTAATGTTTCTTATTACTTATAATAGGAATGACAATAGTGCTAAAAATTTTACTGCTTGAAGATGATCTTACCTTAGCTGAAACACTGATAGAACTTTTAAAAGATGAAGGTTATGAACTTAAGTGGGCAAGAGATGGTGAGTCTGCTCTTGAACTTAGTTTTAATATGAGTTTTGATTTGATGCTTTTAGATGTTAATGTACCGGGAATAGATGGTTTTGCTACCTTAAAAAGTCTTCGGGATGCTGCTATTAGTTGCCCTGCTATTTTTATCTCTTCTTTGGATGATATTAGCTCTTTAGCTAAAGGTTTTGAAGTTGGAGCTAATGATTATGTTAAGAAACCTTTTGATTTTGATGAACTACTGATTCGAATTCAAGCTCTTATTCGAAAAAACTATAATAGTCATACTGATATTATAAAACTTAATGAATTCTCTTTTTATATTAATAAAGGAGAATTATATAAGGATAAGGTATATATTTCTTTAACGGGTTACGAACAACGTCTTGTAAAACTATTTTTCTAAAATCTTAATACGACTGTAGCAAAAGAAGATATCTTATATGAGCTCTCACAAGGAGAAGAAGCAAGTGAGGGTGCTTTACGTGTACGTATCAATAAACTTCGTAAGCTTGGCCTTCCTATAGTGACTATAAAAAGTGTAGGGTACCGTCTTGAGTAGAGATGAAAAGAGAGCTTTTTGGAAGTTTTTTCTTACTTATTTTGTCTCAGTAGCCCTACTTATTTTAGCTTCTGGGTATTTTTATTTTGCTCAAATGAAACAACAATACCTTGAACTCGAACATTTTTCAATGATAAAATATATTAAACAAATTCGTATGGGCAGAGGTGCTCCCGTAGATGAAAATAGTGCGTATAATTATAAGCATATGAAAATTAGTATGAGTGATTTTAGTATAGATAATTTTAGACGTCATGGGGATGTTTTTGAAAAATATATTCCTGCACGAAGAGCCCAAGGTTATCTTTATATCACTAAGGATACCTTTGCTTATGATACAAAAATACAGACCCTTTTTTATAAACTTGTCGCAGGGCAGTTTTTATTACTCTGTTTATTTGCCCTATTAAGTTTTTTACTTGCCCGAAATGCACTGTTTCCTTTGCGAAAAAATATAGAGAGTTTAGATCGTTTTGCTAAAGATTTAATTCATGATTTAAATACGCCTGTTACCTCTATTGGTCTGAATTTAAAGGTCTTGTCAAAAGAACCAAACTTAAAAGAGCATAGAGCTCTTAAACGGTTACAAAAAAGTGCAGATGATATTTCTGATTTACAGACTAATCTAAGGTTTTTACTAAAAGAGAAGTCATATGAGTTAAAAACTGTTAATGTAAAACAACTTATGGATACCTTGGTTCTAAACTATTCACTTATCTATCCTCGCCTCCATTTTAAATTGGATTATGTCGCGGTTAATGTTCAAGCTAATGAGTTGGCACTAAAACAAGTCTTAGATAATTTGCTCTCAAATGCATGTCGATATAGTAATGATGAGGGTACCATTATACTTTCTTATAAAAATAAAACACTAGAAATAAGAGATGAGGGTATAGGTATTAAACATCCGGAGCGTGTGTTTGAGCGTAACTATACTGAAAATAGTAGTGGGAGTGGTATTGGTCTTGATATTGTAAAACGTTTGTGTGATATGATGCGCATAAAAGTAGAGCTTATTTCACTAGAAAAAGGAACGTCTGTCTTATTAAACTTTAAAACCTGAGTCCAGATAAATCTGAACTCGTAGACTTTAAGCGTAAACAGAAAATCCTGTTGCTTCTTCTGCGGGATCAGTTTGTGTAAACATATCTAAGAGTGTTTGAAAATAATCATCACTACTTTGTTCTGTTTGGTCAACTGATTTAAGCTGCTCTTTCATCGCAACTCTGTCTTGGGTTGGTAGAGATTGCATCTTATCTCTAAGAGTGGCTCTATCTTCATTGGATAGGTTTTGCATGATATCTTTCATACCATTTTGCCCCTGTCCTTGAGCACCACCATACTGCATCTGTCCGTATGGATTTGTAGTAGCATCAACATTCATCACATATCCTTTTGTTGAACGGGATTTATACAGATCCCATTATTATTCAAAAGTACTTCTTGTCATTAAGTAATTCCATTTATAACTGTTTAAGTCAGTTAATGACATAAATCCATTTAAAGAGTCTTTCACCGTATGTACTTCCATATTAGGAAAAAATATGGGTGTATAATAATATGTTTTGTATGTTAGCTAAACGTTAATAAAGGAAAGGGAAAAAACAGCCCCTTTAAAGGGGCTATAAAGAGGTGAATTTAAAAATTAATTTACATTAAACTTGCACAGTCACCAGCTTCACAAATAAAATTACCTTGAAGTGGTGTGCCCCCTGTTTCAACGGTTCTACTTACCTCTAGTTTTTCTAAATCAAGTTCATAAAAGATTTCATTATCGGTTGCAAAAGCGTAAAAGTCATCCATATTAGGGTGAATGAATGTTGAGTGTGATTGTAAAATCTCACCATGAATAGAAGCTCCACTTACTGTTACATTTTTCATACAGGTATGGTTTGAAATGTCTACAACAGTGATAAAAGTATCTTTATGATTAGTTATGATAGCGATTCCTCTATCAGGAACAAAGGTAGTGTGCCCCGTACCAGCTCCTGTAGGAATAGTATTTGTGATTGACATAGTGCGGGTATCTACTACATATAAGTTCCCTTCATTTGAACCCACATAAATATGTACACCATCAGGATGCATATCAGCATGATGTGCACCCATATCTGCAAGGGCTGCTCCTGCACCTGAAAGTGCTACACTTGATATTTCATTTAAGGCAGTAGCGGTAAGCTCATATTTAATAAGTGTAGGTGCAGTTGTAGCGGTGTTTCCCTCAGCAATAGCATAAAAGAAGTTATCAGAGTTGTCTCTTATAACAAAGTGGTGCACAGCAGTTGTTGTTGTTACTGAATTTAATAAGCTAGTCACATAAGCCCCACCCGCATCTTTAGTAATTGTATAAACATAAATCATTCGATTAGGTCTATCAATAAGAGCAAATTGAGAATCATTAAACCAAAATGGATGACCTGTAGCATTTCCTCCACCATAATCATTAGCAACACCCGTAAATACAGAATTAAGACCAACGGTTGAAACAACAGTATCTGTATTTACATCAATGAGTGAACCCATAGGTTTATCTGCACCT
This sequence comes from Campylobacterales bacterium, assembly GCA_024280035.1. Taxonomy (GTDB): domain Bacteria; phylum Campylobacterota; class Campylobacteria; order Campylobacterales; family Sulfurimonadaceae. The sequence goes on along the minus strand of JAJRQV010000027.1, from coordinate 1,013 downwards.
GTTACATATTGAAGACCTAAGGTTGCATTATATGCCTCAGATGAACGTGGAAAGTGTGAAAGGTTTATTAAACCTTTGGGTTCATATGTATTTGAATCAATAACATCAATGGAGTTACTGCTTCGTGTAATTGCATACACCTTATCAAGTTTACCAGCACGATCTACAGGATAAGGATCAATGCCGTGTGTATATACAGATGTTTTTTGTGTCATGGTATTAACATCCATAATAACTACACGGTCATTTAGTTTGTCCCCATAAAAAGCAGTGATAGCACCGGGTTCTGTCGTATCATCATTACCACAGGCTGAAAAAAATAGTGCCGCAGAGATTAAAACTAAAACAGAACTTAGTTTTTTTATATTCATGTAAACTCCTTAGTTTAATTAAGATATTATATACAGTTAAAGTTAGTTTATTGTTAATGCAAACCGTATAACAAAGGAAATTTGAAAATTTCTTGAACGAATGCAAAATTATCATATTAATAGATAAAATACATACTAAATATTAGTAAAATGAAATAAAAAAATATCTATTAACTTAAATGGCAAAAACTTTGGCTATACTTCCATTAATGAAAAAGATTAAGCGTTATATACTTTCTGGACTTTTACTCACTTTTGCATTTTTTACGGTACATGATTATATTATTGTTGCCTTTGATGCAGATACACAATATGAATTGTGTTATGCACAAATAGATAGTACCGTGGTAGACCTCTCTTCTCAAATTCATCAAGATATTCATACTTTAATGTCTATGCTAGAATCAACAACATTATCTTTAAATGTTTTTTCTACCACATTATGTTTTTTTGAACAATATATCCAACCTTATTCTACAATCAATCCTGTTCCTCAACGCCCTCCTTTAATCTAAACTTTTTCTCATTAACGTAGACCATAAAAGGTCTTATTATTAATTTTTAAAGGTAATTTATGAAAAAAATAGTTTTACTGTGTTGCGCAGTAATAGTAATACAAGCAAAAACATTCTCTCTTAGTAC
>JAJRQV010000026.1 GCA_024280035.1 Campylobacterales bacterium | reverse complement strand
TTAAGCTATCTCTCTTTTTTTATTAATTTACTAAATTAAATTCTATCTAGTTTTTACCTGCTAACACTCTATTTACTCATTATTGATATAGTTTCACCTTAATTTTATAATAACTAGGAGATATAGTAATGAATAGAAGAGACCTTTTAAAATATGCATCAAGTGCATTACTCTTGTCCTCAGATATAGCGTATTCAAATGAAGAAAAAAAATCAAATAAGTTTCAAAAATCTTTAAAGAAAAAGAAAACAGAGCATCCTCGTATCCTTGTTGTTGGTGGAGGTTGGTCTGGATTAGCACTTGCAAAAAATGTTAAACAACGTGTACCTCAGGCAGAGGTAACCATGATAGAAAGGCGTGAGCATTTTGTATCTTGCCCTATAAGTAATGAATGGTTAGTTGACTTAGTAGATTTAGAATTTTTAACACACAGTTATTTAGATGCAGCCAAACATAATAATTATACATATTTACATGCAGAAGTAACGGGTTTAGATAAAAAACATAATATATTAAAAACTTCTGTCGGAGAACTTGAGTACGATTATCTTGTCTTTGCAGTAGGTATAGAATATGACTACTTAGATTGGACAGATGGCGACAAGGTTTTAGAACAACGCTTAAAAACACAATATCCTGCGGCATTTATCCCCGGTTCAGAACATATTACACTGAAAGAAAAAATACGTAATTTCAAAGGGGGTAATTTTGTCTTAACCGTACCCAATGGGAACTACAGATGTTTAGCTGCACCTTATGAACGTGCCTGCCTTATTGCAGATTATTTTAATAAACATGAGATTAATGGAAAAGTGATTATTTTAGATACCAATAGTGATATTAAAATTAAAGCAAAAGGTTTTCAATCAGCATTTGATGTACTTTATAAAGATCGTATTCAATATCAAGCTTCTGTTGAAATTGAATCTATTGATCTGGATAAAAAAGTGATTCATACAGGATTTGATGATATACCCTTTGCAGATGCAAGCTTTTATCCTAATGTAAAAGCACCTTATCTTTTAGAAAAGCTAAACATGACACGTGAAACCGCACATAACAGAGTAGAAGCAGATATTAATCAATATAGCTATAAGTTTAAAGGAAGTGATAATATTTATGCCTGTGGCGATGTACGTCCAATGGGTTTTTCAAAATCAGGAAATACTGCACATTCAGAAGGTTTAAATCTTGCTAAGATGATTGCTGATGAGATAGCAGGAAAAACAGCCTCTTGGCATTCTCCTGTAACCACATGTTTTTCCATCCTTACCACACAACCAGAAAAATGTATCTCACTGTATACAGAGTATGGATATGACGAAAACGGGGGCATGGTTTTTAAAAATAATATAACAGATGAATCATGGAAAACTAATGATTTAGGTAAGGCTCGTGTTGCTTATGCTTGGGCTGAAAGTATGTATAGTAATATGTTTGATTAAGCTATTTTATAATCAGAAAGGTTATTGAACCTAAACTTCCCAAGTTAAAACACTAAAAGACAAAAGAGATAATTAATACTGATGATTGCTTTTAGAGATATAAGAAGAGAATTGTAGTAAAGCTTATACTATTTTTACAACTTTGAGCTTAAAACTCAGGATAAAAATACCCTTATTCACTCTCTTGTTTCTTGCTCTCTTTTTTATTTTTGTTTCTTTTATGTCTTGGTTTTTTTCTTTTATCTTTTTTTTCTTTTTCAATTATTTCGGGAATATTTGTTGGGCTAAAACCCTCAGGTTCAACTTCGAGTATTTCTACTTTAATTGCCCATTGTATTACGTCCATTAAAGGATGTTCTACTTCGCTTACAAGGTTGATAGCCTCACCTTTTTCTTCAAGTATTGCTAATCGTTCATAATAATAACTGGCTTCAATGGGAATGTTATAACTTATCATATGCCTAATAACAGGAAAGTTTTGAGCTTGTAAACTCATATCTGTCATAATTAAAACGCTTATTTAATTCTTATTAAATACGTCCACTGACTTTGCTGTCTCTTCTTTATTCTTGTTACTATGTATGCTTAGGGCTTTAATCTCATTTTTTTGCAAATATTTAGAAAGCTAATCGGCTTGACGTTTTGTTTTTGTTACCACAATAACATCGGTATACATGTTTTTAATAATCAGATGTGATATCATGGCATTTTTATCATGTTCATGTACAAAATGAATCTTTTGCGAAGTACGTCTTGCCACACTTAATGGGTCATAATATAATTTTTCAGTCTCTTCTAACTCTTCAGGCATGGGTTTCCTTATTCGACTACACAAGCTTATGCAAGAAGTCTATTTAAAGAATTATAGCGGAGCTTAATTAAACGCACTGCTTATGACTTAGATTGGGTATCGTAAAATATTCAAAATTCACAACGAAATATTAAATATTAATTTTCGCTAATATATGCTAAACCAACTTTATTTCCATCGTTTCTAACAAATAAAGTGCTTCATATCGACTAAAGATTGCTCCTTGAAGTCTGTTTTTTCTTATGTCAATGTGCGTATTTTGTGCTTCAGTAAAATTTGCCTCTTCAAGATTAGTATTTTCAAAGCGTGCCCCTTTAAAATCTGTTTCTTGTAAATTGGCTTTTTTTAGTGAGCACTATCTAAAGTCTACCTCTGTAGCACGACATGCTTTTATAACAAGTTCTTCTAGGTCCAAACCAAAAAAACAACTATCATTTAAGATACACGCATTAAACCTTAGTGGTTCAGCTGTAAGTAGACTTTTCCAATCAGCCATTGTCCAGTCTATACCAACCATTTTACATGAATCGAAGCGAAGCGCACTTAGTTTAGTACTGTTAAGTTTCATAAGACTTAAGTTGCAGTTTATAAAAGTACATTCAATAAACCTACATGATGAAAAAAAAGTTTCACTAAAGTCACAAGAGTTAAAGGTACAATCTTCAAATTCTGCTTTTTTTATCTCTTTTCCATGAAAATTAAGACCTTTAAACGCTTCTGCGAAACAGTCTAAGTTATCTACAATCTCTACTGCCATCTGTTTTCCTATTAAATATTATTGAGATTATAACTTGTTTAATAAAAATAACTTTTAAAGAAGTTCTCGTGTTTTATAAAGCCTTTGTTGCTCTAAAGCAATGCACTGGCTTTTATCAAGTTTTTATCTCATTATTTAAGTATTGAAGGTATCCAATTCATTTCAATTTCTGTTAATATGTATTTACTTATAATATTTCTCATAAAAAAGGGGAAATTATGACATTAAAACTATTATTAGTAGCGTGTTTATTGGGTTTAAGCAGTATTTTAAGTGCAGGTGTTCATGGCGAATGGGGTTATTCTGGTGAATCTGATCCTGCCCATTGGGGAGATTTAAATCCAGATTTTTTTATGTGTAGAGATGGTAAGAACCAGTCTCCAATCAATATTGACACCACAAAACTTGTGCATACAAACAGCCTAAAAGACCTCGATTTCGCTTACAATACTGGAGCTAAAGAGGCTGTTAATAATGGGCATACTATTAAGGTAGATGTCGCTAAAGGAAGCTACCTAAACTTAGATGGAATCCAATTCGAACTGATTCAGTTTCATTTCCATTCACCAAGTGAAAATGAGATTGATGGAAGAAGTTTTCCTCTTGAAGCACACTTTGTGCATCAAAGTAAAGATGGTCAGTTAGCTGTTGTTGCGGTGATGTATGAATCAGGAAAAGAGAATAAGGTTCTAAAAAAAGTGTGCCGTACTATCTTTTCAAATCTTCATGAGGTACATAAATGTAAGTTAAGTGCAAAAGATATTAATGCACTCTTGCCTAAGAACAAAGATTATTACCGTTTTTCTGGTTCTTTAACAACACCACCTTGTAGTGAAGGTGTCCGATGGATAGTACTTGCAAACTATCTACAAATCAATAAAAAACAGACAGAAAAATTTGTAAATGTCATGATGAAAGGGCATAATCATAGACCCGTACAAGCAATTAATGCTAGAAAAATTCTAAAAAACAGATGACTTTGACATTTGTTTTTTTCATAAAAAAACTATATACTGATTTTTAATGAAAAAAATATTAGTCATTGAGGACGACAAAGACCTCAGTAGTACAATCATCAAGTTCTTAAAATTAAAAGATTTTATTTGTGAGGCTGTTTATGATGGTGAAGTAGCGCTTTACAAAGTTTATGAAAATCATTATGACCTCATTCTTTTAGATATTAAACTCCCCTCTTTAAATGGTTTACACGTGGCAAAAGAGATACGTAAAAACTCTCATACTCCTATCATTTTTTTAACCTCTTTATCGAGTCAAAAAGATATAGAAAATGGTTTTACCCATGGCGGTGATGATTACCTTAGTAAACCCTTTTCTTTAAATGAGCTCTACCTAAGAATTAATGCTATCTTACGAAGAGTTTATAAAAATGAAAGTATTATTTCCATCTGTGATACTATCCACTTTAATACGGAAACATCATTACTCATCAAAGATGACGAACCTGTACATTTAACATCAAAAGAGTTACGTTTACTTGAGCTTTTTTTACAAAATCCCAATAAAACTTTTGACAGAAGCACCATTTTTGAACTTTTATATGATTATAATCAAGAACCAAGTGAAGCCTCTTTACGTGTGTTTATAAATACACTGCGAAAAATTATAGGTAAAGAAAAAATAGAGACTGTAAAAAATATAGGCTATAAATATGTTGGGTGAAAAAAAGTCTTTTCGACGCTTCTTATCTGTTTATATCATCTCATCACTCTTTCTTTTAGGCGCAGGCAGTTATATGTATTATAAAATGAGTTATCAGCTTATTTTAAATAATAAAGTTTCTCAAATGAAAAAAGAGATAGATATTTTCATAATGAACAATAAAAAAAGTCGTTTTCTAAAAACAAATACTCAACCACACTACCTTGATATTCCAATGTCAGTTTATATTAATCAAGAGTATAAGGTGGGGAACTTTCAATTGCAAGATATTGATTTTAAAAAAGAAGTTATTACAAAAGACTCTACCCTTTATTATATTCATAAAGAACATAAGAAGTGGGCTGAACTTTATTTTATAACCTATAAGTCTATAAAAGATGATGTTCAAGACCTCATACAAAACATTATAATATTCTTTCTTTTCAGTACACTTTTTATTATTGCTATTGCTTTTGTTCTTGGAAAAATATTTCTAAAACCAATGAAAGACACCTTAGTATCTTTAGAAAACTTTATTGCTGATGCGACACATGAAATTAATACTCCCATTAGTAATATTTTAATTAATATTGAACTTTTAAAAGAGTTATATCCTAACTGTGGTAATACCGATGAGTTTAAAAAAATTGAAAACTCGGCTTTTAGAATCTCTAAAATATTTAAAGATTTAAGTTTTTTAAGGCTTGAACATCAAGCAATAAAAAAAGTAGAAGAACTTCCTATAGATCAATTACTCAATGAAAGAATTGATTTTTTTATGACATTTATAAAAAATAAGAATCTAACACTTAATCGAAATATTCATCCTTTGAAACTCACTATAGATAAAGAAGATGCTATACGACTCATAGACAACCTGCTCTCTAATGCTATAAAGTATTCCCCAGAGAATGCTACTATACAGATAAGGATAAACCAATACTTTGAAGTTATTAATGAGGGAGAAATCGCAGATAAAGCCAAGGTTCTTGAAAAATTTGTACGTGACAATATAAATGAAGGTGGATTTGGACTAGGTCTTTATATTGTGCAAAAAATATGTAAAAATTATAATTATAAATTCACAATTTCTTCCTCAAATGCTAAGGTATCTTCAAAAATAGACTTTATTTAACACTGCATTAACCTAGACCTATCATAATAACCCTATTAAAACATAAGGGATACAAAATGAGAACCATATTAACACCCATAGTCACTATACTAGCCTTAGCCACATCCATCCTTGCTTCAAGCAATGCAGAAACAATTTTTGATAATAAATGTGCTATGTGTCATATTAAAACAATCCCAACCGATAGGACAAGTATGATTGCCCCTGCTTTAATGGGTGTAATGAGACATGTTAAAATGGTTTATCCTAACAAACAAGAAGCAGTTGCCTTTATCGTAGATTATGTACAATACCCTAGCAAAGATAAGGCGGTATGTAAGGCACAAAAGATATCTCGTTTTGGTCTTATGCCTTCACAAAAAGAGAACATTACACCTACAGAATTAAGAGTAGTTTCGGAGTGGATGTTTGATAATTTTCCTTCAGCAAGTTTTCGTAGTTCAAGAATGCAACAAGGTATCTCCTCAAGTTGTGCGGGTCAAAACCATTCTAGTTTTACTGAATTTGACGCCAACGCTGATAATGCAGTAACGAAAGAGGAGTTTTTACAGTTACGAACACAAAAACAGGCACAAAAGAAAGTAGCAGGTATGCCAATGAGAAATGCTGCAAAAGCACCTTCTTTTGAGAGTATTGACAGTAATTCTGATGGTAAAATTACACAAGAAGAGTTTAGTTCTTTTTGGAACAGATAATAAAAAAGTTTACATAAGGAATAAAGGCTATTGCCTTTGTGGCAACTCTAGGGGATTATACGTTTAACCTGAAGTCTGTTTTGAAGATATCTGTTGATATTTTTAGAACTTGGTCTTGATTTAACACTACAATAGCATCATTTCCACAGATGTCAATAAGTTGAGCTTTAACACCATCAACCTTTTGAATATAAGATTGGTTAAGTATCATAAACATAGTTTTCCTTTTTCATAAATTACGCTCACCATTGAACGTTAATAAAAGTGTATCCAAGCTCTGTTACTTAGGTATTATAAAACTTACTACCACATTTAAGGGATCAATATATTTTATAGTTTAATATGAAAACAATATCTTCTTTGCTTATGTACTGTAATTTCTATCTTAAAAACCAAATCAACCTATTTCTCTTTTTTTTGGATAACATTGCATTTATATAAGGATAAAGAGAAAACATGTTACATAATGAAATTACAAAAGAAAATTTAAATACGATGGTTCTTAGCTTTTATGCTAAGGTTTTAAAAGATGAGACGGTTGGTCCTTTTTTTATTGAAAAATTAGGGGATAAACTTAATAATAATTTATGGCCAGCACATATAAAGCTCTTAACAAATTTTTGGGCTTCAATTGCCTTAGGTGAGCAGAACTATAGAGGTAATCCCTTTGCTCCTCATTTAGACATTAGTGGTCTTAAACGAGAGTCATTTGCCCAATGGTTAAAGCTCTTTTATGAAACACTTGACTCTATTTATGAGCCACAAATAGCCGACTTATTTAAACAAAGAAGCAGTATTATTGCGGGTAATTTTATGCGAAACCTAGGGCTTGGATAAGTCTTATGAATTTTTCTCATAATAACGCTGATGGTACTCTTCTGCCCTGTAAAAAACATCTGCATTAACTACTATTGTTTTAACAGGGTAGACATAAGGACTAGACCCTTTTAAAGCCTTTAATAAACACTCTGCGATTTCTCTCTGCTTAGTACTATGGTAAAAAATTGTTGTTCTGTACTTATATTTTGAACCAGGAATAACAGAAGGGTTATGCAAACTAAAAAAAGCCACTAAGAGCTCTTTATACGAAAGTCTCTCTTCATCATAATCAACTTGAACCACCTCAGCATGCCCTGTGCTATCTGTTAACACATCTTCATATTCAGGATTTTTAAGATGCCCACCCATATAACCTACTGTCGTGTCAACAACCCCTTCGACTTTTAAAAAATCTTCTTCAACTCTCCAAAAACATCCTGCTGCAAAAGTCGCTCTTTTAATTTTCACTATTTTTACTTTTTAAATTAATAATAAAAAGGCTAAAGATAATAAGCACTAAGGCAATAATTATATTTAGACTTAAGGGTTCATTTAAAATAAACCCAGCTAAAAAAGTCCCTATCAAAGGAACAATATAATTACTTAAAGAAGTAAAAGTTGGGCCGGCTAAACGTACAAGTTTGATATATAAAACATAAACAAGCCCCGAAGCAAAAATGCCTAAAACAACTAAACTTGTCCAAGCCCTAAGATCTGTAGAAATATCTTTTACATCAGTGAGTAACCAAAAAAGGACAAAAGGAAGAGAGTAAACCATTAAAATAAAACGAGAAACATGCAAGGCAGAGAGTTCACGTGGAATTTTATCCATAAAAATAAAAGACAGAGCAAAAGAGCCAGCTGCTATCAAAAGTGCCCCATAACCAAAAAGCGTCCCATTAAAACTATCCGAACTCGGATTAAGTAAAACAATTAGACCCACAAAAGCCAAGAGCATTCCCAAGACTTCTGTTGTTTTTATTTTATGTGTTTTAAGAAAAAAGCTATGCAAAAGAATTGTAATCATTGGAATAATTCCTAAAATAATAGCTGCCATAGAGGCGCTGATTTGTGTCTGCCCATAAGCAATAAAAGTAAAAGGAAGCACAGCTTCAGTAACACCTACAATAAGCAGAAGCTTTAAAAGAGAAGGATTTAAGTTTAATCGTTTTTTACGTTCACTCGGAATCACTAAAATAAAAAAACTTAAGGTTAAAAAACCAAAAAATAGACGTAAGGCAGTCAGCCCAAGAGGGGTAAAAGATTCTAAAATAATCTCATTTAAAACATATTGTGAGCCCCAAATAAAACCAACAGCAATTAATAAAAAGTATTTCACCCTTCTCCTTTTCTAAGTACACCATTATAAACCTTTTTATGAAGATTGTATATAAACATTTATAATCCACTATACAGGCAATTTTCTCATATAATAAGCCTTGCTTATACTCATTCTTTACGAAAATTAAAGCTTACTATATTAATTGCTTCACTTAATAGTTTTATATAGAAAATAAGATTATGATATCACTACAAATAATACAAAGGCATTTAATGAAAAGAAGAGATTTCTTTAAAACTTCACTTGCAGCAGCAGGAGCTTTATCCCTAAGTAGTACACTTGAAGCTGCCCATCAACCCAAAGATGGACGAGCAATATCACCCTTGGCTTTTCCAGAAAAACGACCAATGATTACCTACTCAGACAGACCTCCTCTCTTAGAGTCACCTCGTCATGTTTTTGCACGACCTATTACAGAAAATGATGACTTTTTTGTACGTTGGTACATGCCAGAAATTCCTACCTACATTGATTTAAAAACCTTTAGAATTAAGGTTTCAGGTTTAGTAGAAAAAGAATTTGAAGTTAGTATTCATGATTTAAAAACACAATATGAACAGGTAGAAGTTGTGGCAGTACTTCAATGTGGAGGAAATTCTCGTTCTGCTTTTACCCCAACAGCAGGAGGAATCCAATGGGGTTCTGGTGCTATGGGTTGTGCCAAATGGAAAGGCGTTCGTCTTCGAGATCTTCTTCATCGTGCAGGGCTTAAAAAAGAGGCAAAATGGATAGGTTTTAATGGGCTTGAAACAGCCTCATATTATAAAACACCTAACTTTATTCGTGAGCTTCAGCTTGAAGAGTTAGATGACCATGTTATTGTGGCATACCAGATGAATGATGAAGACCTTCCTTATTTAAATGGTTTTCCACTTCGTCTTGTTATTCCTGGAACCTATTCTGATTCATGGGTTAAGATGTTAAGTGAAATCCGTGTCACCAGTGATTATGAAAAACTATTTTTTATGGATATTGCTTACCGTGTGCCTGATAATGAATGTAAGTGTGAAGAACCTCATAAAAAGTACCCTACTACTAAACCTATTACAAAAATGAATGTAAAATCAGTGATTGGTTATCCTGAAAATGGTGCCCTCATTCAAAACGGTTCTCACATTGTCACTCGAGGAGTTGCATTTGATGATGGTACAGGAATTACAGCAGTACTTATTTCCATTGATGGCGGGAAAACATGGGAAAAAGCACAACTCGATAGCGGTTCAGCAGGACGTTATGCTTTTAGAGGATTTAGATACTCTTTTAAACCAAAAACCCAAGGTAAGTTAACTATTATGTCAAAAGCTGTTAACCGTGCTGGTGAAGAGCAACCCTTTGCAAAAGATATTAAATGGAATCATGGCGGGTATAAATATAACGGCATAGATGAAGTTACAGTGGAGGTAATATAATTAAGACGTTATTATTAATTGCCTTAATGGTTAGTGCACTTTTTGCACAGGTAAAAAAAGGTGAAGAGATTGCTGTGCCGTACATCGCTTATCCTATTAAAATGGGTAAAGGTTTTAATGCAGTTCAAGCCAACTGTCTTACCTGTCACTCTTTTGGTTATATCATTAACCAAGGTCCTCAGTCTAAAGACTTTTGGGCAGGAAAAGTTGTTAAAATGGTAGTACATTTTAAAGCACCTATTGATAAAAAAGATACGCAGACTATTATTGATTATCTTTTTAAACACTACGGAAATGGTAAGTTAAAATAAGACCTACTCTCTAATGGCGTTAAGCTAAGTGCTTGAGAGTAAAGTGGTAATGAGGATTGTAAATAAAACTTTTTTAATCCCCTTTACCTCTTTTTTTATCACCCCTTCACCCACATACTCATCTTTTTATCTGCATAAATTGCAAAAGGTATTTGTACGATATAAGCAAACATAATCGGAAGAATTATCGAAACGCCAAAAGTGTTTGTTGTTAAGGTTGACAAGACTAAGGCTAAGGTAATGTATCGTGTTATAGTATGCCAAAAAGCGGCTCTTTCTTGGGGTGAGTTAAGATTATACAGCCACTTAGAAAGAAAAAAACTTGTGGTATAAAATGTAATCACTGCTAATAAAGAGATATAAAAGAGTTCAGGTTCAAAATCATAAATCTCAAATATATATTGAGATCGCTGAAGCCCAAAAAGATAAAAAAGAATAAGAAATAGACTGACTTGACTAATATAAGAGCGTTTCTCTTCTATCAGTTTGCGAAGGGGTTTAATCAGTATGATAATTCGACTGCTAACAAAAGGAATTATAATTAGCAATACCATCGCCGCAAAGGCTACACTTTTTACATTAACAGCCCCCATATATGGCTCACCAAAATATGTGGCTGTATGCATACCAAATATATGTAACATTAACAAAGATAAAGAGACAAACATAAGGTTTACAAAAAGTAAGATAAAACCCATAGAGGTATCTGCATTTGACTTTTTAATCCAATGCATTACCATTCCTCCCCCACTAAGAACAGACAAAAGAAAAAGCCCAGCTGCCACACCAAAACTACCCGTCAATAAACCTATCCCTACCGCTAATGCAGGTAAAATAAGGTAATTAATAAAAAGCCCTTTAATAATTAGCACCTTATAATGAAAGAGAAGTTTAATATCTTGAAACTTTACATTAAATAACGTGGGCATAATAAGGGTTAAACCCGCAAACAAACAGACCTTGGAGCTAAATACAAAACCATCTCCATCATAACCATAAAGCAGTCCAAGAGCAGCACCTAAAACAATAATAAGCAGTTGTATCATTTAAATATCCTTCTTCACTATCTTCATCCCTTATTGATTATACTAACGTATTATTTGTGTACTCATTGTGAAGAAGAGATATTTATAGTAGGCTATCAGTAGTATAAAAAGAGATCTATTTGTCTATTCGAAACCATCCCGCAATAGAGAAGCGTTGTTGTTTAGCAGGAAGCACTTCATGTGCAAATCTATCACTCATAAAAACGACTAAGGTATTACTATGAGGAGAAAGTTGCCTAATAATTTTATCATTTTCATCATAAATGACTAATTCTCCTCCATCATTTTCATTCCAATTTTCATTTAAATAATAAACCGTTGTTACCACACGATTTTTTGAGTTTTTAAAAGCATCCAGATGTTTTTCATAAAAATCACCCTCTTCATATATCGCAAAATGGCTCTCATAATAACAAAGACCTAAGTACAACTCTTGATTAAGAGTTTTTCTGAGTTTATGAGTAAAATCTAAGAACTCACTTTGCACGCCCTTGTCTTCATCTAACCAATGAATCTTGTCACGTCTTCGGCTTAAGTCCAGATGTAAATCAGAAGCTCCTGAAATCCCCGCATATTTAAATTCTGAACCTAAGGCAAAATCTTTTAGTTTTGAAGGAAGCTTAGGGTCTAAGGCATCTTCTAAAATCACGTAACCCTTTTGAACTAAGGCATCCACAATATTAAGGTAAATTTCTGGTTTCATATCTTCGCACGGAAAGATTTTTTAAAACACTCTTCTTCAGGATGTTTTTCTTCTTTAACTTCTTCAAAATCACCCAGTTTTTTTAACATTTTAAAAGAAGTTCCCCCCACACCATTATCATAATCTGAGTCTTTTATCTTAACAAAACCAAGTTTCTCAAACAGAGCAACAGCCGGGCTTGTTGTACTTACGGATAAGGAGATTTGAGAAAAAACTTTAGAAACTTCAATAAAAAGTTGCTCCATAATTTCTGTGGCAATTCCTACTCTTCTAAAATCAGGTTTGACCGCAATAACTAATTCAGGAGTATCATGCGCAACAAAACCAAAACCATTTGCAAGCAGACGAACCCATGCCCCTCCTGCAATCTTTTTATCAGCAACAATATACACACCAATATCACCACTTAAAGAGCCAAACACTCTTTCATACTGTTCTAAAGAAGGATACTTTTCTAAGCCTTCATTCTTTTCATTCAGACCTACAGCATATGCCAAAAGTTCTTTTGCTAAATATTGCTCACTTGAGCGTAAAAAATACAGTTCTTTTTCCATAAAGAAATTATATCTATCTTCTAGTTTTAAACAGCTTTTTATAGCTTAAACATCTCCAAAACCACTCTAATGGTCCAAAATAAAGTATTTTTTCCATAATGTACTCAATATAATTTGAACGCCATAAGAAGAACAGCTAAAATTGAAATTTCAAGAATACCCATTGTGCCAAATAAACCTCCCTACATACACAAAACTATAATGAAAGAGTCTATTAAAAAAATAAATTTTATCTAAGTATAGTTAAGACGCAGGAGATACTCATAAGGGAGTAGCCAATAAGAACAGCGCTAAAACCTTCGTTGAACGACCCGAAGGAATCACATCAAAATAGCAAATCCACAAATAACATCTAAAATCTCTATACGGTTCTTTTTAGAAATCGGAGTAATCTGTTCACTCATATGAATCCTTATTTTTTTAATGATTATTTCAAGTATAGTTACAAAGATATAAGCTAAAGATAAAATATTTCGCTACAATTATAAAATTTTAAAGGATCTTAAGAATGTTTGCTAAAAAAATTCTAATGATAATAATCGCGGTAATTGGTCTAGGGCTTATGAGTGTTTCACTTAATGCAAGTGATATGAAATGTGGTGCAGGTAAATGTGGTAGTGCTATGAGCAAAGATGCTAAAGGCAAAGGCTGTACCTGTGTAAATTGTGATAATAAAAACTGTGCTGCTAAAAAAGACCCTTCAAAAGCATGTGATTGTAAACATGACAGTAAAAAAATGAAGTGTGGTGTGGGTAAATGTGGTGGTAAAAAAGAGAATAAATCAACAAAATGTGGTGCAACAAACTACGGCACTAAATAAACTGAATGCTTAAACTTCTGTTTTTATCTTGTTTTCTTGTTTTCACAGGTTGTTTATCTACTCAAGAATGGCTGAAAACAAAACCCCTTTCCTACCAAAATGGATATAAACACGGTTGTGAAAATGGGGAAGATAGAGCAGGAAACAGTATTATCTTTAAAAAGAATGATACCTCATCTTACAAAACTGATACACAATATCGTGAAGGTTGGGATGAGGGTTATGCCGACTGTTATTCAGATAAAGAGTTTGAAATTATGACCGAACACCACAGGCGATTTTAAACCGCTTTTACACTCTCCCACAATTCATACACAATAAATCTTTATACTAATCATTATTAATAGTTACAAGATTGGTTACAATGTTGTTTTTAATTTAGGATGATTAATGAACAAACTCAAATTTTTACTCTCACTATTTTTACTTATTTCAACGCTACATGCTGTAGATATTCCTTGGAATCATGACTATAACAAGGCGCTTATTCAAGCTAAAAAAGAACATAAGATTGTTTATCTTTTTATTGGAGCAGATCAGTGTAAGTATTGTAAACGTCTTTATGAGTGGACACTTTCTAAACCTGAGGTCATTAAAAGAATGCAAAAAGATTATGTGCTTTTATATATGTCTAGAGATCAACATAAAATTCCTGCGCAGTATGAAAAATATGGAGCTCCGCGACACTATTTTATAAATTATAAAGAAGAGATTATTCATTCTGACCAAGGGAGTCGTGAGCCTGAGGGTTGGTATGATGTTTTAGATGAAGTTGATTTAAAAAAAGATGACTTTACGATTTAGGAAAAAAAACATCTTTCATCTTATTTATCTCTTTTTCAGAGTCTAACATCTCCAAATAAAGCTCTTCAACTTTTTTTCTTGCCCAAGGTGTTTTTCTTAAGAATTTTAGACTAGAATTAACAGAGGGATCATTCCAAAAACAGCGTATTTCTATCTTTGTTCGTAAAACCTTCCAGCCATAATGTTTAACTAAAGCCTCTAAAATCATCTTTAATGTTATCCCATGTAAGGGGTTGTTTTTATGTTCATCTGACATTATTTACCTCGGTATTGTTTTTAAAATAAGTGCATCATACTTTTTTTGAAGCTGTGCATGCTTTAGTTTAAGTTTAAAGTAGGCTTTTTCATAATCACCTATTTTCTCTTCAGGTTGAGAGAGAGAAGTTTTTTCTTGTTTTTCATTTTCATTAAAATAGATAAAAACTTCACCCTCTCTTTTTTTAGTTTGAAGGCTTCCATCTTTTGTTTTTTTCACAACAGCATAAATCGTCATTTTATTTATCTGAGCATATTTTTTAATGCTTATTAGTTCCATTACTAGATTCCTTAATTACTCTTAATGAAAGTATATCTAGTGTATAATTCCGTTTATATAAAAGGAAGTCCTAAATGTCAGAAACTAAAATTCTTATAAAACGTCATAATCATCGTGTTCACACCTGTCAAACTGCTCAAAAACAAGATTTGTTAAAACACTTAACCACCCTACATGAAGGTAAAAATATTCTTATCATCTCTTCTGCAAATAAAAAAACAACTATTATTGAAGAAAAAAAGCTTACCTTATGTGATGATGCAGGGCTAAAAGAGTTAGAACAGAAAAGTTTTGATATCTTAATTAGTTTTGACCTTCCTTCTAATGCTTCTGATTACCTAGAGCGTCTCTCTTATGCAAAAGAGATGGCTCTTTTATTAGTTGATGAAAAAGAGGAGACTGCACTTTATCAAATTGAACTTCTTTTAGGTAAGGTGATTACACGTGAAGCTATACAAGGATTTGGTGAATCTGTTGAAAAAGTCTTGAAAGATGAAAAAGATAAAAAAATTCAACAGCGTAGAGTGGGAAGAGACAATAAAACCTTTTCTGATAAAACGACCTTCTCTGCAAAAAAAGAGTGGGATAAAAAAGGGGCTTCTGATAATCAAAAAAAAGATTGGGGAAAAGCAAAGAAAAAGTCTAAGGTCATTAAAATCTCTGCTGACAAAAAACCTAAAAAAGACTAATGCCAAAACGTAAAATCTATATCACTGACCTTGACCATACCTTTTTAAGAAGTAACACAAAAATAAGTAACTTTACTAAAAAATCTTGGAATAAAAAAGCAAAAAATTCTCTTATGGGCGTTGCTACTGCAAGAAGTTTCTACTCTGCTAATGAGCTTTTAAAAGACTTACATATCAATGCACCTATGATTTTACTTGACGGATCACTTATTGTTTCACCCGATAAAAAAATCATTGATACCAAGTTTTTAAATACTGAAATGGCGAATGAACTTATTTGTGAAGCCATCTCCTTTAATAACCTTCATCCCTTTGTTATTGCACTTAAAGATAAGGCATTAAATGAGTCTTTTGATTTTCCAACTGTACTTACTCGGGTACAAAAAATACTGCTTAAAAACTACAAAAATGATAAACGATTAAAACAGCTTAAAAAAGTAGTGGCTACAGAACAGACCTTCAAAGTAGTCTATATGGGAGATGAAAAAGAACTTCTTCCTTTAACCGCACATCTGAAAAATCTATATGGGCAATTTTTTGAATTTACACTCTCTCCTGAAAACTATACTCAAGGCTATTTCCTAACTATCTTACATCCTCTTGGAGATAAGGCACATGGACTTAAAACCCTTAGTCAACACCTAGATAAACCTCTTGAAGATATTACTGTATTTGGCGACAGTATTAATGATATTGGTATGTTTCAACTAGCAGGAGTCTCTGTAGCTGTTTCAAATGCCTTAGAAGAGACAAAAGAACATGCCACAATAATTTTAAAACACTCTAATGATGAAGATGGCGTTGCCCACTACCTCAACTCAATCTAAGGTAGCAAGTCTTTTTTCAAAATCAGCAGTAATCTCATCAAGTTCTGTCTGAGCAACTTCAAGTTGTTCAAACTTCTCTTCAACCTCCTGTTCATCTTTACCAATAAGAGAAGAGAGTTCCATAATTTTATTATTATCCTCATTATGGGAAGCTTCTTCTAATGCCTTATGGTCTTGTTCAAGTTTATCTTCTATTTTCATAATCTCAGCTTCTAATTTTTCAACCTTTTTTTTCAAAGGAGAACTTACCTTAGAGCGTTCTTGAATTAATGCTGAACGTAGTTTTTTGTTCTCTTTTTTTGAGCTTGAATTTGATTTTGGCTTTACTTCTTCAACATCATCTTCATCCCAACCAATCTTTTCTAAAAAGAGGTCATAACCGCCATCAAAATACTCAGCACCCTCTTTAGAGAAGATAATAAGTCTATCTGCCACACGTCGTAAAAGCTCTTCAGAGTGAGAAACAATGATGCTTGCCCCCTCAAAATTCTCAATAGCTTTCGTTAAAGCCTCAATCGAATCTATATCCAAGTGATGGGTAGGTTCATCAAGAAAAAGGAGGTTTGTTGGTCGCGCTAAAATCTGCCCTAACATCACTCTAGATTTTTCTCCTCCAGAAAGAAGAGAGATCTTTTTCTTTGCATTATCACCTGAGAACATCATCGCCCCACAGATACTACGAATAACCGCTTCCCCAAGTTTAGGATCAGCCGAATAAATCTCATCCATAACGCTGTTTTTATCATCTAAGCGAGAGATATTTGTCTGCCCAAAATGTGAGGTTGAAATACTGGCATGAGACTCTACTGTTCCACTAATCTGTTTTAACTCTTTAGCAATAGTATTAAGAAGGGTTGATTTTCCTGTTCCATTTTTTCCAATAATTGCAAGACATTCTCCCTTCACTAGAGTAAAAGAGATGTCTTTAAACAAAATTTTTTCTGCTGTGTACCCAAAACTTAAATCTTTAACATCAAGCATCACCTTTGTAGGGGTATCTTTAAAGTTAAAATCAAAACTCAAGTTGTTATCAAAGCCTAGGTCATCCATTAAATCCATCTTGTCTAATAACTTTTGCTTTGACTGAGCCTGAGCAGCTGTTGATGCCCTTGCCTTGTTTTTGGCAATAAACTCTTCTAACTCTTTACGCTTTTTGTCATTTGAAATTTTCTGCTTTGCATACAGCTCATCATTAGCTGCTAACTGAGCATAAAACTTATGCGTATTTCCCTGAATAAGTTCTAAGTTTTTTCGTACTAAACCCATTGTATGTGTTGTAATTGCATCCATAAAGTCTCTGTCGTGCGTAATTAAGATCACCTCACCTTGAAAACTTCGTAAAAAAGACTTTAACCATCTAAGCGAGAGAATATCAAGATAATTCGTAGGTTCATCTAGAAGCAGTAAATTTGGCTCAGTTACAAGCAGTTTTGCTAGATTAATACGAATCTGATATCCCCCTGAAAAAGAAAGAGGGTCTTTGTCTAAATCTTCTGCCGTAAACCCTAAACCAAAAAGAATCTTTTCAACTCGATAAGTCTCATACTGATGCTCTTCACTTAAGGCTAAAGCACCCTCTTGTCTTACCGTCTTTTCAGTAAATTTCAAGTGTTGTTTTAAGGTACCTATCTTATAGTTTTTAGGAATGATCACATCCCCCTCATCCTGATGTTCTTCACCTAAGATGAGTTTAAAAAGTGTAGATTTACCCGAACCGTTACGTCCAACTAAACCTACTTTCATGCCCCCATTCAGTTTAAAGTTTAAATCAGAAAAAAGTTCTTGTTCCCCATAACTTTTAGAGATATTCAATAGTTGAATCATTTATTTTCCCCTTCCAAAAAATTTTAATATTAGAGATACAAATGACTCTTGATTATCTTTTAACTACAAGGTAACAGGTTTATAACTACCATCAAGTATTTGCATTCTTTTTATTATATCAGGCAGTTTGTCAATAGCAAAATGTTTTTGTGTAGAGATATAATCAGGATAGATATATCCCTTAGCCGTCATAATAGAATGAAGTCTGTTTAAAGAGGCATTTTCAATTTCACCCTCACGTATAAGCATCTCTTCGGCGCAACGAAGAAAAAACATCAATAATGTACCTTGTGCTTTTTCATCTGTCACCCCTCTAGCAATAACACTTTCAAACTCTTCATGCATTGTTTTAATGTTGTATTCAAAGGCTCTATCAAAAAGTTCTGCATCCCCTCTCGCTAAATAGTCTAAAATCTCTAAACTTAAATTTCTAAACATCTCATTGGTTTTATCAATCGTGATATACCTAAGCTCAAACCTCTCTTTGTAATGTAAAATATCATCTTGTATCTCTTCAAAATAAGCTTCCATAATTTCTCTCTTTGCTAATCTTGGTAGAATTATAACATTTACAATATTGGAGCAACGGTGGTAATTGAATTAAATGATAAAAATTATAGTGATAAAGTAAGTTCTACAAATAAGGCAATCTTTATAGACTTTTATTCACCTAGGTGTGGACCTTGTCAAGAGGTACTTCCTCTTTTAGAAAACTTAGATAACTATTTTAAAGACGAGGTGATTATTGCTAAGGTGGATGTCACAAAAAACCCTAAACTCTCTGCAAAATATGAGATTAATTCTGTCCCTTTTTGTGTAAGCATAGGGGCTAAAGATAAGATGGTAAAAGAAGTTGAGATGGGTGTTGCAGGGATTAATAGGTATATTAAAATGATAGAAAAAGCCCAAGGGAAGAGTTTCTTTTCTAAATTGTTTGGAAAATAGTTAAAACCTTAAGATATCCCCTTGAAGATGACCACTTGTTCTGCCATGTGCCTTAATATGTGCACCTAGTCTTGTGTGACTACATGCACTTAGAACGAGTGTAATAAGAGTAATAAAAAACACTCTTTGTAGCCGTTTATTCGACACCATCTCTTACAATATTGTGACATCTAAAACAAGCATGTTCAATGTAAGTATAAGCACGTTGCGCATCTTCACGACGTTTTTTACCCGAATGATTATATTTGTTTTCAATCGCATCTATAATAATTTGCGTATTGGTTGCAATAATCTGAGCGGCGACCGTTGCTTCATTTGCTTTAGCCTGTTTATTGGCAGGTAACATTGCTTTGATTTTTTCTTTATTTCCAAGCAGTTCATCTGCATCTTTTTTAAAACGTCGAATTGCAGAATTAACACCTTCCATATTACTAGAGATAAAACCTTGTTGTACCTCAGACAGTTCTGCATTAAGAAGCAACATATTTGTTTTTAAGTCATATGCACTTAAACTAGTCATACCAAGTAAGCCTATTAATAGTAATTTTTTGATCATTTTATCTCCTGTCTTATTCTTTATTCTTATAGTATATCTTTAAAAACTTAAATAAGTATAGTATTTGCTATAATTATATTATGAGTTATCAACAAGAACTTCAATCCCGCCTTGACGCGGCACATTCCTCTCTACCAAAAAAAAGGTCACATACCCTTAATACACTCACATTAGAAGAACATCTTGTTAATGAGATAGAAAAAGAATTTGAGTTAGCTCAATATGACTTAGATGAAAGTGATATATTAAGAAGTATAAAAATATTAGATATTTTAAGTAAATATACTGATGCCTTTAGTCATCATAAAGCATTGTCTATCTTATATGCTCTGGCGAAAACAGACTTCATTCAAGTGAAAAACCTACATAAACTTTCTAAACTTCCAAAATCTGAATTTAAAAGCCTTATCAATAAAATGGCAAAACAGAAAATTCTTAGGCTAAATGAAGATAAAGAGATTGAACTTACATTAGAGGGGCAAAGCCTAGCTGAACGTATAGGTTTTAATGTGTTTATTTAGAACATAGGATTTAGATTAAACATCTTTTACAAAAAAACTTTCAAGGCTTAGAAAATAGATTATTCTTTTTCTAAAGGCTCATAATTTTAACTATTGTCCAAACCAATTAAGTTGTTCACGAAGTTCTACAACATGTCCAACAATAATTAATGCTGGAGTAGGAACCCCTTGTGATTTTTGTACAATATCTTCTAAGGTACCTACAACAACTGTTTGATCTTTTGTTGTTCCTCTTGAGATAACTGCACATGGATAATCAGCAGGTTTACCTACCTCTTGAAGTTTTTTAGAAATTTTAGGAAGATTATGTAAACCCATTAAAAAGACAATGGTATCATCTGTTTTAAAGTTATCCCATGGGATTTGTGACTCTTTTTTATTAGGAGATTCATGCCCTGTCACGACTCTAAATGAGACAGCAACGCCCCTATGTGTTACAGGAATCCCAGCATAAGCAGGAGCAGAAACCGCAGAGGTAATACCTGGAATAATTTCAAATGTTTTACCGCGTTCTTGTAAATAAATAGCCTCTTCACCACCACGACCAAAAACAAAAGGGTCTCCCCCTTTAAGACGAACTACATTCTCGTACTTTAAGGAGTTTTGATAAATTACTTCATTTATCTCTTCTTGAGGCATAATATGACGTCCATCTTCTTTACCTACATAAACAAACTCGCATCCATCTTTTGCCATCTTTAAAATCTCTGGATTAGCAAGACGATCATAAATAACAACATCTGCCTCTTTAATAACACGCGCAGCCTTCAGTGTTAAAAGCTCAACATCTCCTGGTCCAGCCCCCGTTAAATATACATTTCCCATAATTTCCCCTATTTACTTATCTATTTTTCTTCTTCATATTCGTAAAGGAATATGCCTGATGGTTTTTTAATTTGAAAGATATCTCGTTTTTTGAACCATTTTTTTGTATCTATCACCGCCACCATATTACTGTCATTCACAGAAACATATAGACTTGGTGTATGTTTTGACCATCTTACATGCAGCACTTTTCCATCAAATTCAAAACGTTGAATCACTTTTAGAGTTTGTGTATCTACAATCTGAATAACAGGAAACTTCTTACCTGAAAAAGTAACAGCTACATATTTCTCATCAGGGCTAAGTGCTGAAAACACAGGTGTACCTTCAATCTCAATATTTTGAATAAAGTTAAAATCTTTATCATAAACTAAAAGCTTATTATCCCCTACAGCAGGAATGAAAATCTTATCACCTGAAATTGACCAAAAACCAAAATGTGGTACTTTCATAACAGGTTGTCTATCACCTAAAAGAATTTTAATTTTTTCATATTTCATTGTATCTAAGTCTATAACACCAAAATGTTTAGAGGTAAAAAAGCCTACAATATACTTATCTCCCGTAATCATTGCATCAAAAGGCATTATACCTACATCATTAAACTCTTTATAAATTTCGAAATCAGGTTTCCCTTTTCCAGCATTTTTATCTTTTAATACCGTCAATTTATCATTATCCATTTGTGCAAAAATAAGATAATTTTTATAAATTTTAATACCTACATTACGTGAACCCGTATCAAAAGATTGTAATGGGTTTAAGTCTCTATCTAAGATGTCAACACTTTTCTTAGCATAATTAGCTACCGCGATATAGTTTTTACTTATCGTAAAACCAATAGCAGAATCAGAGGTTTTGAACTCTTTGATTTTTTTAACATTAAGAGGGTCAAACTTCATTATATAACCATCACGAGAGATAACATAACCATCTTTTCCATCAAATTTAACTACACCATGATTCATATTATGCATACCTTCAAGGTGTGCTCGTGGTAAACCATGTTCAACAACAGCCAAAGAGCTGTTTTCACGTTCAACAATAAAAAACTTTTCTTCTACTTTAGCCTCTGCAATTGAGTAAAACAGTAGTGCTGTTAATGCCGCCAAAAATAACTTATTCATTAAATAGTCTCTCTTTCTTCTTGAGTTAAATAACATGATGGATCTTCACTCCATAAGTCACCTGTAATTGCATACGCTCTTGCACGTGAACCACCATTACAGATATCAAGCTGTTTACAGGTTGCGCAAATACCTGATATCTGTTTTCTAGGATGAATTCTAAGCTGATTTAAAAGCTCACCTTGTTGCCAAACATCACCAAAATCTTCTTTAATAATATTTCCTACTGTTAATGGGAAAAAAGGATCAGGTCTGACATCACCTTCAGAGTTAATATTCAGTAGTTTACGCCCAGCCGAGTTTCCACCCCAAGTCACTAAACGTTTTCGCATTGCCTCTTTTTTCTCAGGATATTTTTCAGAAAACCTGTTTAAAAACATCACTGCGTCCATCTCCATATTTCCCGTTACAATCTCAATATCTCTGCCTGTTTCGTAATATTCAAATGCCTTATCTAAGATAAACTCAACAGCTTTACGACGCTGCGCCTTAGATAAATCCATTTTTAAATTATCTAAACCACGTCCGGAGTAAACAAGGTGCGAAACATAAATTTTAGGAATATTTTCATCTTCAGCTAGCTTAAAAATATACTCTAAAGAGTTTAAAGTATCTTTCGTTATGGTATAACGAATACCTACCTTAGCCCCTGTAGCATTCGCCATTTGTACTGCTTTAAGTGTCTCTTTAAATGAACCCTTAAGACCGCGAAAATAATCATGAGTAGGTTCATCCCCATCAATAGAAACACCTACATAATTAAAAGTATCGACAATGCGTTGGATATTTTTACTGGTAAAATACAGACCATTAGATGAAAGATAAGTAACAATACCATTATCTTTACAAAAATCTGCGATTTCGAATAGGTCTTTACGTGTAAGCGGCTCGCCACCAGAAAAGATAATAAACTTAACACCATTAGCTTTCATCTCTAAGATGGTTTTTTTAATCTGTTGTGTTGTTAAAGTATCAACTTCGTCTAAGGTTGATTTTGAGTAACAATGAAGACAAGAAAGATTACAACGGTTCGTAAAGTTCCAAATTGCAATACTTCCGTCTAAAATTCTTTCGGGTTTATCTTCTATAACCGAACCAATAAGATTAGATAATCTAAACATTATTTTTTTCCTTTAAAAGAGAGAATATAGTCTGCGATATGACTTCTCTCTTTATCACTTAAGTTAAATTGAGTCATTACCGTGCGTTTGTATCCAAAGGCTTTGTACATAGACTTAGGAGAGATAATATATGCTTCTATCTCATCTTTTGTACGTTTGGCAGCAATTTGTGTAAAAGGAGGACCAAATGCCATTGCTGTCTGATGATGACATCCCCAGCAATAAGTCTCAAAGACTTTTTTCCCATCTACATCGGAAGAGAAAAGAGAAGTCGCTAAAAAAGCTAGTAATATTAAAAATTTCTTCATCTTTTTTCCTTGTTTATTATAATTTATTTTATATAAGAATAACATAGAATAGGACAAAAAAGGCATATTATCCTTGATAAGTATCAATAGTTATATACTATGTTTTTAGGGTGTTTAGTTTGGTAGTTTTACTTTGTTTAAAGAGAGTATGGTTAAGGAGTAAAAAGAAAATTTTCTCCCCAAATGAAGAGGAGAAAAAAGGGCGAAGGCTGTGCCTATGCTCCTGGGATAGTTTGACGGTGCTCGATAGAGTACGTAAACGTTGGTGTTGTTAAACCTTTAATGTATTTAACAAATTTACCTGTTTTTGCTTCATAAATACCGATACGACCTGTATTCCACTCAGAAATCATAGTCCAGTGACCATGGTTTGCTGGTTCAGCGTGAAGGATACGAGGAATTACCGCTTTACCTTTTTTATTTTTAACTGTTGGAACACTCCAAGAGTAAAGTACTTTATGTGTTACAGGATCTGTAATCGTACCTTTTTTAGTACCAACAGTAAGAATTCTATCTGTTTCTAAAGTTTGCTTATTAATTAAGTGAACTTTATTCCAGTTAGCTGGTCCACCAATTACATTATCTGACCAGATAAATGGTGTATGCTCAGATGTACCAACAAAGAGTCCACCACCAGCAGTTCTAACTTCTTTAACAACATCCCAGTTGTTATCCCAGATGACAACATTACCAACATTCATACTGTTTGTTGCATGAACTTGACCATATTTTTCATTATACCAAGAAGAACCTTGACCTGGGTGTGGCTTACTACCTGGACCTGTGTAAACTTTAGCTACTAAAGATTTCGTTTTGAAATCAATAATACCCATTACATCAGAACCTTGAGAAGCTTGCATTAGATAACGACCAATCTCTTTACCTTCATTTTCAAAACCATCATGTAAGATTTTACCAATATTTGGAATATCTCCAACAATTGGGAAACCTTCTTTAGAATAATCTACGATATATACATGACCCGCATCTTTAAGAGCAAATGCAATGTATGGACCATATGGAGTATCATAAATACCAGCTACACGAGATGAACCGATATCACCATCCATGTTAATTACAGATGAAGTTGGATAAACTTTTAATGGCTCAAGCGTCATTGCATCCATAAGAATTGCACCACCTGGTACGTAGTTACCTGCCATTAGATATTTACCATCTGGAGAAACTGCTAGACCACGTGAGTCAGATCCCACTTGAACCTCAGCAATTTTTTGTTGACCCGGAGTGTTAAGGTCGAACATTGTTACTAAACCTGAACGAGAGATTGAGTATGCATAACGAGGCTGACGTTTATTAGTTACAGTTACGTGAACTGCGAAACCTGCTGGGTGACGTGAAAGAATCTTACCTGAAGTACCATCTACGAATACAACTTTTGCTGCATCACGTTCTGTTACGAAACAGATATCAGTGTTTTTCTTAACATCAACTGCATGTGGATATTTCTTTAAGAAATCCATACGGTTATTAAGTTTTTTCCATCCTTTTTTTACAGCATCCATAGTAAGAACTTCAATTTTCTTACCTTTAAAGTGTTGGATATAATCCACCATTTTATCAGCATCAGCCTTAGTGAATTTTTCTTTAAACTGTGGCATTGCCGTACCCGCACGACCATTTAAGATTGTTTCAGCAAGCATATATGCATTTTTCTTCGCAGTTACTTTAGGACGTAAATCTGAACCAACACCACCCTCATGATTTGGACCATGACACCCCTGACACTCTTTCTCAAACATCTTCTCAATATCCATATGAGACGTACCCGCGAATAAACCAGTAGAAACTACTGCCATAGCAGCAACTGAAGTTACAATTTTATTTAATTTCATTTCTTCTCCTTGAATTAAAATTACCGCTGACCCCTACGCCATACAATAACCATTATTTTCATTATTAATACTATTAAACTCTAGTATTTTTACTATAGCCCTCTTCTGCCATTGAATTGGGCCGCTCAACATAATCTTTACTGTAATAAAGATCTTTGTTAAATTTTAGCACTTCATTTCTGAAGTTTTACTTTAAATACAATACCTAAAATGTATTTAAAACAAGACTCCCATCTCAGGAAGCCTAAGTGAGAAGATTCTATAAATCTTCTCTGCGAAGCTTATTTTATGCCGAAGCTTTAAAACTACTAAGCGTCTTCTTCTTTGCGAAGCTTTTTCTGACACCAAGGTGCCAGAATTACTAAGCGTCTTCTTTCTCGATACGAGCTTTCTCTTGTTTATAAATCCAGATCATTGGAAGGATGATAATCGTATGAAGGAAAATCGTCATTGTCAATGGACCTTGATTTAACCAACCAAAGAAACTCGGTACTACGTCTACAAATGGTTCAAACATAATATCTCCCTATCTTTCGTGTTTAGCATTTTTTCCAATGCTTAATAAATCTACTACTAGGATTAAGAAACCTAAGAATGTAATAACACCCATAACAAGTCTCCAGTCCATACCTTGTGCAAACCACATACCCGATTGACCGTCAAAGAAACCTGCCCATGTAGCACCCATTTGAGCACGTGAAACAAGAACTTGAACATAACCAGCTACCGTTAATGCGATTGTCATACCAACAACACCGCCAACAATCATACTCGTTGCCCAGATAGATTTCTTAGTTGCATGCATCACTTTAATACCATTTTTACCTTGAACTGCAAGGTAGAACATACCGATAAGAATCGTTGCATAAGCACCAAAGAACGCTAAGTGACCGTGAGCCGACGTAAACTGTGTACCGTGTGTATAAAGGTTAACCTGTGGTAATGTGTGGAAGAATCCCCAGATACCAGCACCTAAGAAGTTACCAAATGCATTAAGAACAAACCATGTAAACGCTGGTTTATTTGTAATAACAGATTTAGCTTCGCCTTTAGCTTCTTGCTCACCTTGCATTTTACCCCAGTCATAAAGAACATGAATAAACATAGCCACTAATGGTAATGGTTCTAAAGCAGAGAATAACGCTCCAATTTCCCACCAGTATTCAGGTGTACCAATCCAAAAGTAGTGGTGACCGATACCTAAGATACCTGAACCAAATAGCATTGCTACTTCAATCCATAACCACATTTCAACAACTTTACGGTGTGCACCAATCATAGTGATTAAACCATAAGCAGCAATAGCACCAACGAATACTTCCCAAGTAGCTTCAACCCATAGGTGAATTACCCACCACCACCAGTACTGATCCATAGAGATATTATCTGTGTAACCCATACCTGCTAAATAAAGACCCGCAAATGCAAGCATATCAGCCATAAGTACAGTAACAATACCTGAACGGTTACCTTTCATTCCTGTTGCATAAAGATTAAATACAAATCCAAGTGCTACAACAACGATACCAATATCAGCCCAACGTGGTGCTTCAAGATACTCACGACCTTCTGTGATAAACCAGATAGTTGTTTGATCTGCTGGACCAACTTGAATAAATAAATATACTAAAATTACAACTACAATAGCTGCAACAAAAATCCAATATAAAAGTTTTGCAATACCAATACCAACTGTTTCAATACCTGTTTCATCAGGTAATAACCAATAAACAGAACCGAACATTGCAAATACCATCCATACAACAAGTGCATTAATGTGTAAGATTCTCGCGATTGAAAAGTCTAATAGTTCAAATAAGAAACCTGGAACTACGTATTGAATCGCAGCTACTAAACCAAATAATAATTGAGCACCAAAAATAATTGCAGCAAAAGTAAAATACCATGTTGCTAATTTTTTAGACTCTGATGTTAGACTACTTGCCATTTACTGCTCCTTGCATTCTTCCGAAGTTTCTTGGGAAACCATTTGTATCAATTGATGACATATGTTTCAAGAAAGCAACTAAACCTTTAGCCTCTTCTGCAGTAATACCAAGATCTGGCATCATACGAGCGTGAGTTGGGTAAGTTGACGGATGTTGTAAAAATTCAGCCATAGCTTCTTCTTTAGTACTTTTTCCTGTCATTGCTTGCATTGAACCTTCAGGTCCCCATGCTGGATCTAACCATGCTTTTGTTAAGTCTGGAGCATAATATGCACCATTACCAAGTAATGTATGACAATCCATACAGTTCTTCGCTTGTGAACCTAGTTTACCTAAGTGTAATAAGGCTCCAGCTTCTTCTTCAGACCAATCGTCACGGCCAAAAAACAACTCTTTATCTCCGATTACTGGAATTTCATGCATACGTTTCGCATCCATTTCATATGTAATCTTATAATTAATAACTGTTGGTCCTGGAACCCTCTTCGTTACTCCACCTTTTAAATCAGCATCTGTTCCCATAGTAATTTGTGGAATCGTATCAAACGTTAACCAAATTAGTAAAATAGATGCAAATCCTGTAACCCAAGCCGCTGAACGTTGCCAGAAACGGTTGTCACTCCATACAGATCTTTTTGCCACTGTATCCTCCTATTTTTTATAGTTGAAAACTATATAGACTCAGGTTCATGCTCATTCTCTTCATGAACGTGGTCTTGCATATAATAAATTGCGTGAGGAAGTAATAAATACCCAATCATCGCTATCACTAAAGCCTTTGCTGTAAATTCATTGATGTGCATCAAACTTCCCATCTTATACAAAGAGAAAGAAGTTAATAGCCAAAACACGTATGCCAAAGGCATAGTCCAGTTTTTTAGCACTTTTACTTTTACGGCTGTATATATACCAACATAGAATCCTCCAAATACTAGAACAAGTGTAGAATAGATAAAGATTGGTAAGAAATCATCTAGTGCAATTCCTGTACTCGCTACGATAACTGGATCAATCATTTTGTTCTCCTTATTTGTCCTAATATTTCAGAATCAACCGTTAGTTTATAATCATTAAGATTAAAAAGACTTGACATCAGTCAATATACATAACTTATATAAAGTTTTTCAGTTATACTTAAGACTGCACTTAAGTATCCGTTATTTTTGATTATTTTATATGCAAAAAAGAAAATATATACGCTTTTTTTTGACAATATTTGACAATATTGGATATTTTTTAAACATTTTGTGAGATTTATGTGTTTTTTTTCTGAAAGTTTATTTTTAGAGAAATGATAATAAAAATGAAATTTTTATGAATTTTAGCACTTATCTTAAACTAACTTTTAAGTACTATATGTTTTTATTATACCTGTTTTAAGAAGCTTTTTGTAAAAGTTTCTAGCCTATACAGACTAGAAAATAGATAAGATTATTTAGTATTTATCGAGTTCGTATCTGTCCCATAACTCTTGTGCCTGAGGATAAGAAGCTTTTATCGCTCTCGCTGTCCACTTTTTTGCTTGTGAATAACGTTCATATCCACAATATATTTCACCTAAAAGGTAATCAGCTTCACTATCACCACGTGCAGAGTCTTTAATTAACCAGTCAATAGCCTTATCAAACTCAAGCAGTTGCATGTACACGCGCGAGATACTTTGTGCTGCTTTTATATGCCCTTGTTTGGCTGCTTGTTCTAAAAGTTTTGCAGATTTACTAACATTAATATCTACTCCATCACCTTGATAATACATTAATGCTACATTATATGAAGCATCTGCGTGATGAGCCTCAGCAGCTTGTTCTAACCAAAAAGCAGCTGTTTTTTTATCTTGTTTTACTTTTTGCCCCATAAGATACATCATACCTAAGTCATATTGAGCATTCACATTATTTTGCAGTGCGGCTTTATTTAACCAATAAAGAGCCTTTTTATTATCCAGTTTAGTACCTAAGGCATTAAAATAAAGATACGAGAGGGAGTTTTGTGCCTTAGCCTCACCATTATTGGCTTCAATCGTCCAAATTTCAAATGCCTTCTTATAATCTTTAGCCTTAAACGCGTCCAATCCTTCTGAAGCATAGAGTGATACAGTTAATAAAACTATACTTATTATGAATCTAATAACTTTAATCAAACCTTGCATTAGATACGCCCCTGCGATGTAGAAAACAAGCCCTTAAGTCTTATCCTTTTTTTCATTTAAAAAACCCTCCAACATCAATAAGATTTAAAGCTGTTGAAAGGGCTAAGGCAAATATAACCGTGACTATCCACATAATATAACGTTTGTTTTCTTCTTGAATATACTCACCTTTTTCAAGATAATCTGCTAAGTATAAGCCTGGAGCAATGGTAAAAAGAATCATTGGAAATGCCATTACTAATATCATTACTATTTCATTCATATTTAACTACTTTACTAAAATTTTAGATATTTTATCTAATAAATATTTACAAAATAATGACCAATATCAGTATTTTATTTACTATAATATAGTAGTATAATGTGCACGTTTTATCTTTTAGGGAAGTTTTTAAGGTAAAATGTTCAATAAATCGCAGACAAAGGACACCCTTGAAAAAATTATTATCAGTACTATGTATCTCTACACTTACCATTGTATTAACTACAGGTTGTACAGCAACCGGTTCAACAGACGAAGCACATTCACAAGATTACAAAAGCTTAAGTAATAAGCAGATACATGAAGCAATTATGAATGGTGGGGAAAAAGCAGGTTGGAAAATGACTGAATATAAGAAAAATGAAGTCATAGCTGAAAAGTTTAATAATGATGAAGGTGAAATGATTAGCGTTAAAGTGCATAATGGTCATCTTACTTATGAGGGCGAAGCAAGCCATGGTGATTTAGAAGATGCTATTTATGAAGAGCTTCGCTCTACTGGAAGTGAGCACTAATTACACTCTTGCAGATAAACATTAAGTCTATCTGCACTCACCTCTGCACGTAAGGCTTCACATACATACAACTCATATTTATCTAAAATAAACAGACTTGGGTAGTGTGTTGTAAAAAGCATCTCAATAGGATAAGAACTCTTTTGGTCTTTTTTTATCAAAACAGGAACATAATTTTTATTAATATGTTCAATATAATTTTGATTCATAAAACTCTCTTTTAAAAGATTCTTATCAAGCTTATCTACCAGTAAAATAAAAATATCTTTATCTGTTCTTAATGCTTCTTGATGTGCTTTATCATACGCATAAAACCATCTTACATAATCTGCATTTAGAGTCATACTCATAAAAAATAGTAGTAAAAAAACTTTAGTACTCAACTAAGTCACCTTCCAAAGATTTTAAAAAGGCTTCCATATCATCAAGTTGTTGTTCATTTAAGTCTGCTCCAATTTGATGACGTCCCATCAAAAAGATAGCATCACGAAGTTTCTTAATCTCTCCATTATGAAAATAGGGTCCTGTCTTAGAAATATTACGTAAGATAGGTACTCTAAAATACTGAGTCCCCTCTTTCCCCATAAAACCACCCACATTACTAAAAGGATAATTATGACGTTTCTTAAAATTAAATGCCATCTCTTTAATGGTTCGTCGTTTTGTCTTTTCATTATAATTAAAGGTAGATGTTATAATAGTGTTATAAGCTCTAAGTGGAAACTTCTGAATCTTCTGCCCGCCTACTGCTGGACCAAAATGACAGCCCTTACATCCAAGATCTATAAAAAGATTAAGCCCATTTTGTGCTGAAGCACTCATTGCCTTATCATCACCCTCTAAAAAAGCATCAAACTTTCCTCGAGTAATTAATGTTTTTTCATATACCTCAATTGCTTTTGCCATCAAATTAAAATTTGGTTCTTTATTAAAAACCTTCTTAAAAGCTTGTATATAGTAAGGATTTTCCTTCATCCTTTCATTAATAAGTTCAGGTGTAGAAGCCATCTCAAAAGGAGCAAGACTTGGACCCTTAGCTTGTTCTTCTAAAGAGTGAGCACGTCCATCCCAAAAAAAGTGTTTTGAATATGCCGTATTAAGCACGGTTGGTGTATTAAGGTGAGAAGGATTTTTAAGTTGATGATATCCAATGGCTGTTGGTTTTTCATCATGCCCACCCTTATCAAGCTTATGACACGAGGCACATGAGATTGTTCTATCTTTTGAAAAGTTCTTATCATTAAAAAGAACCTTGCCTAAGGCTACCTTCTCTGAGCTCATAAGATTATGTTCATCATCAACCTCAGCACGAAGTTGACTTAAACTATAAGGCATAGGTCGTAAACCTTTTTCTAAGGCTTTTTTCCTTAGCTCTGAAGGAGTTAAAGCATACATAGAAGTAAACATTAACATGGTTATCATTATAATTTTCATAGCCTCTCCTTTTTTTGTCCACAGAATAAACGGATTAAACAGAGTTAATCTGTTTAATCTGCTAAATCTGTGGATAACTATAGACCGAAGGTTTCCGTAACCTTAGCTTCAAAAGCCTCATCACTTAACTCTTTACGCAGGGGAACAAAGGTAGTCGCTTCACTACCAACAGGCGTAGCAATCGGAGCATCTTCATTTTCAATAATATTTTTTACTGCCTCAGCAATAGGCTCTGGGCTTGGTCCTTCATTGATTGCCTTCGCCACAATAGGTACAAAGTGAGCAACTAACTCTTTATAAGGTGAATCTTCTGCCGTAGTTGCGGCATTGGCGACTAAACCTTTTTTCACAAAATTAGTTCCAAAAAGCCCTGCTTCAATAGCATGTACACGAACGCAATAAGGATTCATTTCAAAACGTATTGAGTCTGTAAATCCTTCTACTGCGTATTTACTTGCATTATAATGTGAAAGCAGAGGAAGCCCCATTTTTCCTAAGAATGAAGAGATATTAATAATAACACCTGATTTAGCCTCTCTCATAAAAGGAAGTACCTCTCTTGTCATTTTCATTAAACCAAAAACATTCACATCAAACTGATTAAACATCTCTTCATCGCTCACCTGTTCTGCAGTTGAGAGTAAACCAAAACCAGCATTATTGACTAATACATCAATCTTTTTTTCTTGCATTAAAATAACATCTACCGCCGTTTTAATCGACTCAGTATCACATACATCTAAATAAACATTACTCACCCCTACAATCTGTGGCGTATTAAGTCCCTTATCTCTTGTTCCCGCATACACTCTATACCCATTCTCATTAAGGAGTCTTGCTGTTGCCTCTCCCATTCCTGAACTTGCCCCTGTGATTAAAACTACCTTACTCATAATAATATCCTTTATCTATCTTTATGAGAAAATAATACCATGAATAAATAGTATTATTATAGTACTTTTATCACTAAAGGGATTTTTATCTATCCTTGAACGGATATTTTGAGGTCTTTTGGGTAAACCCCATAGGTCTTATAAAAGATGGAGCTAAAGTGCCCCTGATGTTTATAACCTACTTCAAGAGCTATCTCACCTACAGATAAAAACTTCTCTCGTAAAAGTAGGTTTGCCTTTTGTAAACGTAGTTTTTGAACATAAGTATAAACTGTAGTCTTATGTACCTTTTTAAAATAACTTTTGAGTTTGAAGTCATTAGTAGAACAGAGGTGTGCTAACTCTTTTATGCTAGGTGGTGTTTTATAGTTTTGCATAATAATTTCTTTTGCCTTTGAGGCTATTTCTAACTCTTGAGCACTAAAGGCATCCCTATCAAGCAGTTCCAAAAGTGAAAAACGGTGTA
>JAJRQV010000025.1 GCA_024280035.1 Campylobacterales bacterium | reverse complement strand
GTAAAAGTGTAAAAGTGTAAAAGTGTAAAAGTGTAAAAGTGTAAAATATGTCAGTTCTTTACTTAACTCAAACTTTCTAAGCTAAGACTCTTGCTCATCAGGCGAAGCCGCACCCATTCCCTCTTAAGAGAGCAAAGTAAACGTACCCATCACCGAGGCAAAGCCCCTATTCTATTTGTCTTCAAAAATAACCAGTTCATAAATACTCTTTGTAGTCACAAGCGTCTTATTTGAAGGTACTCCACCACTGTTTCTTAGTTTTGAAACCTCATGTGTCAAATCATTTACATCTTGTTCTAAAACTTCAACATGCTCTTTTAGACGTAAAATAATATCAACACCGGCTAAGTTTACACCTAACTCTCTTGTCAGACGTAAGATCATTTTGATTCGGTCAATATCTCTTTGAGAGTACAGACGTATACGTCCACCAGAGCGAGAAGGTGTAACAAGGTTTTCTCTCTCATACTGACGTAAGGTTTGTGGATGTATGTTTAGAATCTTTGCAACAATACTAATTAAATAAACAGGCTCATCATAATGGTGCATCACTAATCCTTCTTTTTACTCTACAGTTTCTGGAAGTTTTTCTAAGGCTTCAACTAACTCTTCATCAAGATCATCAATCATTGGTAAAACAATATTCGCTTTTAAATAAAGATTACCTCTTGTTTTTGTCTTACGATTAGGAACCCCCATCTCTTTAACACGCAAACGTTGGTTATTTTTTGTATTTTGTGGAACCTTAAGTTTAATCTCTTTTTCTAAGGTCTCGACCTCAATTTTACCACCAAAAAGAGCTGTTTTAAGAGGAACATCAAAACTTTTAATAAGATCATCACCTTCACGCTCATAATCGCTACTTGGTGCCACTTTAATGATTAGATACAAATCACCTTTTTGGCTACCCATATCTTTACCCTTGCCTTTAACACGAAGTTTTTCACCACTTTTAATGCCTGCAGGAATTTTAATATCAAAGCTATCTCCATGCATAGAGACAGAGTGTTTCCCCCCTAAAACTGAAACAGAAAAAGGAACAGTGATGCTAGACTCAATATCTAAATTCATCTGCTGTTGACCACCAAAGCCTCCGCCACCAAAGCCTCCGCCATTAAAACCACCGCCAAAACCAGCTGATCCACCACCAAAACCACCGCCGCCTTGACCAAACATTCCACGTAAAATTTCATCAAGATCAACATTTTGCCCTTGCCCACGTGCAAAATCATGAAAATTTTGCCCACCAAACATTGAATCGCCGTGCATGTCGTACTGCTCTTTCTTACTTTTATCACTTAAAACTTCATAAGCAGCATTAATTTCTTTAAACTTTTCTTCTGCGGATGCTTCTTTAGTTACATCGGGATGGTACTGTCGTGCTAATTTTCTGTATGCTTTTTTAATCTCAGATTCACTAGCATTTGTATTAACACCTAATGTTTCATATAAACTTTTGCTCATTATTATTACCTTAAAATTTTATATTATTATATTTATAGGTATTTTATCACAAAGGTTGAGTCAATGTCAATCAAGGTTAAGATTTTAAAATTTATAAGAGAAGGTACAGAGGACTTTATCTGGATTTCTATGATAAAGCGTATCCACAAATCCATTTCGTTGGTAATCTTCCGAAACAATCATATAGGCTGACATTAAATCAAAATTTAAGACAATGTTTTCTGAAAGATAAGTTGTTTTTTGACTCAATAACGCTTCAAAAAAACTTTTATTATTATTTTTATATTCAAGAGGGGGTGATGCAAAAAGAGAGAGTGTTAAAACTAATAAAAGAAAAAGAGTTTTTTTTAACATCATGAAGCCTTTTAATTGCTCTTAATTATGCTCTTTTTTTGTAAACACAAAGACAACCTTTAACTAATGATTAGTAAACTTTAACCCTTATTTTCATTTTTGAATCTTTAATTTTATTGACATAAACTGCTCTTAACGCATTCCCCTCTTTCATAGAAAAAACCTCAACAACCCCTTCCACACGTGAAGCATTTCGCATATAATTATTTACACATTCACCTGAATAATTTTTACACCTATTTAGAGCTGCTCTTAATAGGCTCCAACTATCATAACTTAAACCATTATAACTATCAAAGAAACCTTTCTTATCAAGTTTATATTTTTGAAGTATTCTCGCCTTTGTTGATAATCTCACATCATCTGCATAATTATCAATAACAAATATATTATCAAGAAGGTATGCTTCTTCTGGGAACTTTGTTTTAAAAGCGCTAAGTAGACCATCATGTGTTAGAATTGTCACCTTATGATTTAGCTTATGAAGTAGTTTTATTAACTCTTTGGTTTTTTGCACATTTATTGTCAAAAACAGTGCATCAATCTTATTTTCATTCATTTTTTTAATAAAATTTTGAGGGTCGTTTTCTAACCCTTTAACACTGAAGACTGAAACAACTCTTCCACCCATCTTTTTATAACGTTCTTCAAAAAGGTCGGAAAGTTCTAAAGAAAAATCATTACGTTCATCTCGAATAATATTGATATTTGAGATAAAGAGTTCATCTCGAATATAAGCAGCAGCGACACTGGCTTGCCAAGGATTATTAAGACATATTCTTGAGACATATTTAATCTCATTTACCTTAGAATGTGTTGCAATAATAGACATCACGGGTACCTTGTTTTTTTCAATACTCTGTTTTAAATCTAACATTAAGGTACTGTCTAAAAAAGAGATAACTGCTGACATTTTTTCCTCTTTAAGCAGATTATTAAAACAACTCAAGGCATCCTTTTTTGCGGAAACCACATGCAGTACAAGTTCATCTCCATTATCTAAACGGCCCCACTGTTTTTGAAATACTTTAAAAACCTTTAGTCGTTTGTGCATTAAACTATCATTATCTGTAAAAATCAAACCAATATGCACCTTTTTTCCACTGGCTTGTACCTCTTGTGTATTTTCATTACATCCCATAAAAAGAAAAAAGATAAATAAACTCATCAGTACTGTTTTCATAAAATATACTCCGTCTCAATATGTAAGTATATTTTTCGTTTTGAACCTAACTGTATCTTCTGTTTAAGTTGTTCTAACTCATCACGATTTAAAGCATCTCGTAAAAGAAGCTTTAAATGAATAACATCAATATCGCCTTTATGCACAAGATTAGCATTTTTAATAATAATATACTTATCATCCACCAAATAGCGATTCTGTTTTAAAATAAGGTTCAACTCATACTTATCAATAATATCATGATAAGAGAGGTACAGTGGGTAGGTTATAATAGCTAATAATAGACTCACCGCAATTAAACTCTTTTTACTTTTAACTGCATTTGAAAAACCTAAAAACTGAAAAGTAATTGTTGCGGCTAAAGAGATGCCTATTAGATTCGTAAAAAAGAGTAAAAACGCACCATAAAAGACATAAAATTCTCCTCTACCTAAACCAATCCCTGCTGTTGCTAAGGGAGGGACTAAGGCAACCGCAATAGCAACACCAGCTAAAGAATCACGAATTGACTTATGTGATTTTGTATACGCCGCGGCAATACCTGAAAAGATGGCAACCCCTAAGTCTAAGAGAGTGGGATTAATACGTGCCTTAAGTTCACTCGTCAGCTCAATTTGAGGAAGTAACATCGACATCAGTGCCGAAGCCGAAAGGGCTACAAAAACACCCAAGGCAATCTTATAAAGAGCATAACGAAGCATCTCTTCCTCACCCCTTAACGTACCCATAGCAAAAGCAACAATAGGTGTCATTAAAGGTGCTAAAACCATAGCCCCAATCACAACAGCAGCAGAGTTTGCAAAAAGCCCAATGGTAGCAAGGATGGTACTTAAGAACATTAACATTAGGTATTGAGAGTTGATTTTTGCATCATCTCTTAAGATTAAAAAGAGTTCTTTAAAGCGTTCTGCAGAAGCAACGGCAAAAAATGGAAGATGTGCTTTTGTATATTTAACACGTTCTTTTTCATCCGGTAAGGCAGAAATTTTAGACACCTCTTTTTCATTTGAACGTTTGGGGTTTTTCTCCCAAAACTCTGTTGAAGCATTGATTTTTACTGCCTCTTTTTTAAGTTCAAAACAGATTGGTGAGCTTTTATCTATTAAATTATCAAGACGTACAGGAATATCTGCAGAAAGTATATTAAACTTTTCACTCTTTAAAAAGGAGACCGATTCAGGAAGTTTTTTACTCTCAGATGAAAAATGAAAAATCGAGCTTAAAAAATAGATATATTGCAAAATGGATGAGGGAGAGACCAGTATCATACTCATCTTACCTTCTCGCATAGATGTATCTTTAAAAAGAGCATTAACAATACTGCTTCCATGGGCATGATTAGCAATCATTAAACCACTTGCAGCTGTTTTAATCTCTTTATTTGAGGTTTCAAAATCATAATTAAAAAGTTTAAGGCTTAAAAACTGTCCAAAGGCTTTTTTTGTTTTAATAAAAAAACTATCTTCTTTATGCATGCTTTGAATAAGAGGAATATCTCCTAGTCTAATTTTAAGATGATAAAACTCATTCTCACACTCAATTAAATCAATCAATTCCAACTCATCACGCAGGGCAATTTCAAGGTTTTCACTCAATATTGAAGAGAGACTATAGGCTCGAATTAAATCTTTGTCTTTAGACAGAGGTAAAAAACCAATGCTGTATTCATGTTTTACTGCCTCTTGTAAGACCTTATGTATGTTTTCATTAGTACAAGAAAGTAAAATATGCTGGGCATCTGTTTTAAATGATGTGGGATTATTTAAAAAAGTATTTATATCTACATTTTTGCAGACACAACCATAACTATTATCTTTAATTAAACAGAGGTACGCAGACTCCTCATCATCATAAATAAAAAGTGCCTTTTGAATGTATGTCATACTGCCCCTATATTATTGAAATAGTATCTAGTAGTTTAGGTAAAAAAGAGATTAAATACAAAATAAATTAATCACAAGTAGAAAAAAGTTCTAGATTTTTTATTAATTATGCAGAATTTAATAAAGTCAGAAGTTCCGTACACCCATAGTCAAACTCTGATGTACGGTAAGAAATAAGAAAAATTCTAGTGTAAAAAGTGTCTGATTCCACTTAGGTATAGAGCCATACCGTGTTCATTCGCCGCAGCAATAACCTCATCATCACGAATAGAACCTCCCGGTTGAATAACTGTTTTAACGCCTACTTCAGCAGCCGCATCAATAGAGTCTCTAAATGGGAAGAATGCTTCAGAAGCAAGAGCTGCACCTGTTACATCAAGGTTCATAGCCTTTGCTTTTTTCAGTGCACATTGGCTCGCATCAACTCTTGATGTCATCCCCATACCTACGGCTACCATTGCTCCATTTTTAACATAAACAACACAATTAGACTTCGTTAATGCAGCAACTTTCCATGCAATTTCTGTATCTTTAAGCTCTGACTCTGAAGCAGAACGTTCTGTTACGAGTTTTGAGTTTCTGACCTCATCATCTTTAACCTTA
Organism: Campylobacterales bacterium; assembly: GCA_024280035.1. GTDB lineage: Bacteria > Campylobacterota > Campylobacteria > Campylobacterales > Sulfurimonadaceae. Next base: position 3,624 of record JAJRQV010000025.1, on the reverse strand, counting down.
TCTGCATCTTGGAACACAAAACCACCATCTACATGTTTAAAGTCTAAAACATCATTTGAAAGAACAATTCTGTCTGCACCATATTCAAAAAGTTTAAGTCGTTTTTTCTTCTCAAAAACAGCCTGTGCTTCTTCTGTAATACGCCCTGCAATAACTACTTCTAAAAAGATTTCATTCATTTTTTCAGCCATTAGAGCATCTACAACACCATTCACACAAACCACACCACCAAAGGCAGAGATTGGGTCACATTTAAGTGCTTCTTCATAAGCTTCAAGAAGTGTATCTTTAATAGCAAATCCACAAGGATTACCATGTTTAACAATACATACGGCATTGTCTTTGCCAAATGCTGCTGCAATTTTAACACCACCATTAAGGTCATTTAAGTTGTTAAACGAAGCTTCACCCTTAAGTGTTGTGAAATTAGACGAGAAGTGTTTATCAAATTCGTATAAGGCACCTTTTTGATGAGGATTTTCACCATAACGTGTGTCCATAACTTTTTCACCAACGATGAACTGTTTAGCACCCATACCGCCATTAAAACGTTTATTCATGTAGTTTGCAATCATAGAGTCGTATGCCGCTGTATGCTCATAGGCTTTAATCATAAGATCACGTCTAAAGTCTACACCATTCTCAGATGAAGCCAGTTGTTCTAAAATACCAGAATAGTCTGCGATATCCGTCACGATATAAACCGAATCAAAGTTTTTAGCTGCTGAACGTACCATAGCAGGTCCACCAATATCAATGTTTTCAATAATATCATCAAACAAGTCAGTTTTTTCAATGGTTGCTTTAAAAGGATAAAGATTTACACAGACTAAATCAATGGCTTCAACACCAAGTTCTTTAGCTTGGTCTAAGTGTGACTGTTTATCTCGACGGTGTAAGATACCCCCATGAACAAAAGGGTTAAGTGTTTTAACACGTCCTTCAAAACATTCAGGAAACTTTGTCACCTCATCAATTTCAATAGCAGAAACCCCTGCTTCTTTTAACATTTTGAACGTTCCACCTGTAGAAATAATTTCAAAATCTAACTCAACTAAACTTTTTGCAAACTCAACAATATTTGTTTTGTCACTTACACTAATCAGCGCGCGTTTCATATGGTACCTTTGGGGTAAATTAATGGTGGATTTTAGCAGATTTGAACTTGTATTTTAATTAGACACAATGACATCTTACATTCAGTTCATGTGTCTGCAAAAATGTAAATGTTTTTTCTTTATCCAGTGTTTTACTAAAGTAAAACCCTTAGACAACATCACAATTAAATAGACTCAGTATGTCAATTTTTTCCTCTTCTTCTACACCCTCGCCACTACTTTTAACTTCAGCAGTATCTGTTTAGCATTTTCCATAAGCAGACTATTTGTAATTTCTATCTCTATAACAGCTGGAGTCTACCCCATATTTTTATATAATTTTTTTGAGCATAAAGATAAAGTCTATTTTACATAATTGACACATCAATACATTAATAGCTATTTTAACTTTTATGCCTTTCATCACCCACTCATCTAAAGAGACAATAAGTCCTTACTCTTCAGCTAAAGAAATAAACTAATTAAGAGAAATAAAACCTTTATTTTTCCAACGAAATCATATAACAACACATTCCATCTTATTAAAATTTTATTCTTCAGAAAAGCACAATAAACTCAAGCTATAATTACAATACTTCAAATTGTTTTTAAAGGAAATCAATGCGTTCTACACTACTGGCAACACTTTTAATATTTTTAATATCTGGATGTTCAACAACAACTTATAATAAAAATGTCGTAAAGGGTAAAATAGATAATCCTGAGATTATTATTTCAGCAGCAGATGGTAGTTTTACCCTCCAAGGTGAGTTTAAATCTCCTTTTCAAAGTTCTACACGTTATAACTCTTTAGAGATGAAAGATAATGACTTGGTGAAAGCTTATCGTAATGCTTTGCATCATGGAGCACAGCATGTTAAGATAAAAGTGCCTTCAATGCAAAAAGAACTTTATGGTGTTTTAGCCCTTGATAAAGCGGACCAAGATGGAATTGGTCCAGGAACTCAAAGTTATAAAATCATTATTCCCCAGCCTTATATTCAAGCTTCTAAAAATGGAAAAATATCGGTTGTATATGAGTATTATAAACTTAAAAATGAGGGTATTATTGATGTGAGCGATATTAAAGAACGTTCATGGATTTTATGGTTATCTGATAAAGATATATTCCAATGAGACCGAGTTTTTTACTTCTAGTTTCTGTTGTTTCAGTCTATGCAACTGAACTGATTTACATCTCCAATAATGCCAATGCAGAGAATTTAAAAAAACTAGAAGAAACCTATAAACAAAAGCTTCTTATTAATGAGGGTTATGTTTATCTCATTCCTAGTGACTGCCGATTAAATCGCTATTTTGGTGGTGCGAGTAATGGTAATTTACAACTCATTGAGACACCTAAACAGACAAAAAAAATAGTTCTTACCCAAGCTGTATTTGAAGCAAAAAGTGAAATAGAAATCACTGAAAAAATTGAAGTTGAAAAGTCAATTGCTCTGGTTGAAGGAAAGGTTTCTAAGGCATTTTTAGATGATAAAGAGGGACGAGGTTATGGTGGTGCAAGTGAAATACCTCTAGACTTTAGCTTTCAAAGAATGAAAGCAACCTCTCTTAATATGAGACCTACAAAAAAGAGTGCTCCTATTAAAAAAGATGAAAAAGACTCTAAAAAAACCTTTAGGCATCCTAGTTGTGAACTTTTAAAAGATGGTTCAGGATATCAACTTTCACATCTTAAACAAGCACAATTTTATTCAAAGAAACAAATAAAACCTATTACAAAAAAAACGATACTCTTTAAATAAGGATATTTTATGTCTAAGATTGCAATTTTATGCTCGGGGGGTGATGTTTCCGGCATGAATCCCGCTATTAAACGTTTTGTTGAGTACAGTTTAAAAAAAGGCTTAACCCCCTACTTTGTCTACGGCGGTTATGATGGTCTTATAGATAATGAGATTAAAAAAGCCTCTTATGCTGATGTTACGGGTATTATTCATCGTGGTGGAACAAAAATATTTTCAGCACGCTCTGAACGGTTTACACAAAAAGAGTTTCGTTCTATTGCCGCAGAAAATTTAAAAAAGCTTACTATTGATAAACTTATTGTTTTAGGTGGAGATGGTTCATTTCGTGGAATAGACATCTTTTTTCAAGAACATGGCATCTCTTTTTGTGGTATCCCCTCGACTATTGACAACGATATTAATGGAACACAGTACTGCCTCGGTGTAGATACCGCCCTTAATGTTATTAAAATGGCAACAGATAATATACGAGACACTGCGTCTTCATTTAAACGTGCCTTTGTTATTGAAGTTATGGGAAGAGACTGTGGTTATCTTACTTTAGTATCTGCCTTAACATCAGGTGCTGAGATGTGCCTTATTCCTGAAATCCCCTACTCCTTAGATGCCCTCAAAAAACGTTATTTAAAAGAGGTTGAACAGGGTCGTAACTATTTTATTTCTATTGTTGCCGAGGGGCTTAATAATTCTAATATGATATCGCGTTGGTTTGAAGAAGAGATTGGTTTTGAGTCTAGAGTTACTATTTTAGGGCATAT
>JAJRQV010000024.1 GCA_024280035.1 Campylobacterales bacterium | reverse complement strand
AAAGTGTTTTTATTATGAGAACAATAATAATATCAACACTAAAAAAGATAAGTTAAAATATCATTTAGTAGAGTGCAAATCATTATTTCAATAGTTTTTAAACTTGTCATCTTATAGGTGATTAACAAAGTTTTACAACGAGTGGTTAGAAAAAGGTTAGAAAATTTAAAACTTAATCTCTTTGAGTGTCGTATTTTAGAGAGTTTAAAGTGGCTCCGGATACTGGATTCGAACCAGTGACCAAGTGATTAACAGTCACCTACTCTACCGCTGAGCTAATCCGGAATATTGATAGGGCAGAATTATAGGGAGATAATGCTTAATTCTCAATAAGTTAATGAAAACTATTTGACTTTCTTTCGCGAGATATTTGCAGATGGCATATAAAAGTCAAGATTAGCAATATGTTTTATACGAACCTCTTCTTTTTGAATAAGTTGATGTAAACGTTTTATAGAGCTTTTATTAAAAAGAATAGTAACATCATCTTGTGTTAGAGGGCGTTTATCAAGGGTATTAATAATTTCTTCATTACTGTAATTTGATGGTTCTGTTTGAATGTTTTTTCTTGAAGCAATATGTATGGGTAAGTTAGCATCAAACATATGTGAAATTTCGAAGAGTTGATTATAGCTTAGACCTTCAATAGGGTAGGCGGGTGGTCTATCTATAGTTCCTAAATCAATTCTCTGGCATTTTAGCTCTTTTAAAACCTTATTTAAGGCGTTTATCTCCTCTTTTGTATCATTTATTCCTCTTACAAATAAAATCTCTATAAAGAGCTTTCCTGTGAACTCATTTGAGAAAGTAATGACAGAATCAATAATCTTATTGAGGTTTATATCAGCATAAGGCCTATCTATTTTTTTAAAAACATCAGCTGTAACAGCATCTAAAGAGAGTTTAACCTGATTTAGTTTTAAAAGACTCTGGTAAGTCTGTTTATTGTTTAAGGTGGCACTGTTAGTAAGAATTAATGTTTCTCGATTTTCTTTAATGTCATTTATACCAATAATGAGTTCATCAAGATAAGGATAAAGTGTAGGCTCTCCATTTGCAGTAAGAGTAATCACATCACTATTGGGATGCTCAATAAGAGAGTTCTTTAACTCTTTTAAAATGTCACTGGCTGGATAAGTCTCACTCTGTTTGTTTACTGTAAGTGCAGGGGCAAGTTCACAATATAAACAGTCAAAATTACACTGTTTTTTGCCAGGAGAGAGGTCAATACCTAAAGAGGTGCCAAAACGACGTGATGCAACAGGTCCAAATATAAATTTCATACGAAAGTTTATCCAATGTTGGCTAAGGAATAAATGAATTTTTTTGCTTTGTGTAGATGGGATTTTATGAGGAAGAGCTACTCTTTTGAGGCGATAAGTAGGTGATTAAACAGGCATATAATTTATCAAGTTCAATAGGTTTAGCAATATGATCATTCATACCTACAACTAATGTGGCTTGAATATCATCTTGCATTACATTAGCACTTAGAGCAATAATAGGTATCTCTTTATCTCTCGTTCGAATAGCTGTACATGCTTCATACCCATTCATATTTGGCATTTGGATATCCATTAAAATAAGATTATAATGATTTTCTTGAGCCATTTTAACAGCAATTTCTCCATCTTTGGCAAATTCTAAATTAATATGGGTGTTTTCTAGGAGCATACTTAAGAGCATTTGATTCATTTTATTATCTTCTGCAACAAGAATAGTAATGTTTTTTAAGTCTCTTAGTTGTTTTTCTAAGACTTGTAAAGTGGTACTTTGAGTAGGTTGAGTCTTTATAGTTTCTTCGGAATCTTCGGGGAGTAAAAGAATAAACTCAAAGCTAGAACCATGCCCATACTCACTCGTTACTTTGAGTGTGCCACCCATCATCTGGGTTAAACGTTTACTAATGGCTAAGCCAAGACCTGTTCCTCCGTATTTTCGGCTTGTACTCATGTCTGCTTGGGTAAAATCTTGAAATAAGTTTTTAACTTGTGAGGATTTAAGACCAATTCCTGTATCAATTACACTGAACTTTATTGTGTTTTGAAACTGTTGCAAAGAGAGTGTAACCTGTCCTTTTTCTGTAAACTTAATAGCATTACTAAGTAAGTTTGTTAGGATTTGAGAAAGTTTAAGGGGGTCACCTATAAGGTTAAAGTTAGAAATATTGCCATAATCTACTTCAAACTTTAGTCCTTTTTCTTCTGCTTTTTGTTCCAAGAGTCTTTGAATATTGTTAATCGTTTCTTTTAAGTTAAAAGGAATATTTTCGATACTCATTTTTCCAGATTCTATTTTAGAAATGTCTAAGATATCATTAATAATACCCAAAAGAAGTTCTGATGCTGATTTGATGTTTGAGATTATTTCATTAACTTTTGGCTCAAGCTTATGTTGTAGTGCAAGATGGGTAAAGCCGATAATAGCATTAAGAGGTGTGCGTATTTCATGCGACATATTAGATAAAAACATACTCTTAAACTTAAGTGCTTTTTGGGTTCTATGTTTTTCTTGTTCAAGCTCTTTTTGATTACTAATGTTTTCTCTGTAGCCGTTAAAGCCTATAACTTCATTATTATTATCAAGTTCAGGGGTAATAATGAGTTTAACCCAATATGAGCTTCCATCTTTACGTCTATTTTTAATTTCACCACGCCACTCTTTTTTTTCTAAGATAGTTAACCAAATCTCATTAAATAAGGAATCAGGCATATCTTCATGCCTAAAAATATTATGTTTTTGCCCTAAGAGCTCTTTTTTAGTATAACCACTAAGTTTTTCAAGGGCAGAACTTGTGTAGATGATTTTCCCCTGCTTATCTGTTTTAGAAAATATAACAAACTTGTCCAAAGTTTGGTTAATGTCTTTAATTTGTTTATCTTTTTTTAAGTTACTGTTATAGGTGTGAAAAAGGTAAAAAGCAAGGGCTGTAAGGAGTGAAATTAGAGTTAAAAGAAGTAATTTTGTTTTTAAAATATTGGCTTTTGTTACTTCTAATCGTTGATTGAGCTGAAGTGTTAATAGTCTGATGTTTTCATCTGTAAGTTGAAAGGCTAAGCTCAGAAGCTTATATGAAGTCAGAAGATGATTTTTTAGTTTTGGATCATTCTTTTTCCAGTGTTTACTTTCTTTTACATTATGAGTAAAGTTATCTAAGATTGATAAGGTTTGGTTAATGAGATCAATTAATGTTTTACTCTCTTTATAGGGGCGTAAGAGTTTTATGATTTCATGAAGTTCTTGCACACTGAGATAAATAAGCTTATTTTGTTCAATATAAACATTTTGTTCACTTGCAGTAAGTTTATCATTTAGAATAAACTTTTCAATTTGAGTGTGAACAATTAAGTTACTAATAAGATATTCGGGTAAATAGTGGGTAATAAGGGCATTAAGAAAATAAATCTTTCTATCTTTTTCAAACAGAAGGGTTGAAATATCTCCAATACGATAGTTCTCATTATTGATAAAGGACAAAAACTCATAATACTCTTTATTAGCATAGTTAGATTTCTTAAGTTTTTGAAAATATTGATGTAAATTTTTATTATTAAATTCAGGATACTTTTTACTTAGAGTATAAATGTCATTAAGTCTATCTTGCATCTGTTTATGTGTTTGTGCAAGTTCATTGTCTGTTGCATTAGTAGAAAGATGTTCTTTATAAAAGGCGAGTGCTACATTAAACTTGTAGATAGCATGAAGGTATTGAACACCTGAGAGCTCTTTTTGTGTAAGTGAAATAACTTTTTCATATTGGGTATTAATACTTAAATAAAAACTTACAATAGGAACAATAATTATAATGTAAATAAGTAAGGTTTTTAAAAGATTTTTCATTAAAGAAGCATATCATATTTTATTATAAATTATATTAGACTTTGTATACAATATGTACAAAAAACAGTAAAATAAATAATTTTTATGAAACTTTTTTATACTTGCAGTTAAAGAGATTTATTGGTTTTTTTAAGGGTCTTGAAACGAGGTTTATCTCGTTTCTAAATAGATACTACTGTATAACGAGTAGAAATTATTTTTTTGAGACTCTTTTACATTCTTTAACAAAACAAGCCGAGGCGGTCGCGAAGCGATGTTTCTCTTGTTTTTACGTAGATACTGCTGTATAACGAGTAGAAGTTATTTTTTAGAGACTCTTTTACATTCTTTAACAAAATGGATTGCATTTTCAACTGTAACGTCAGGTAGTATTCCATGACCTAAGTTAAAGATATGACGTGAAGTCCCCATAGTCTCTTGAATTTTTTCAACACAATAACTTGTTGCTTCTTTAGAATAGAGTCTACATGGCTCCATATTTCCTTGAAGAACATATTTGTCTCCAAGTTTCTCTTTTGCTAATGCCATTGGAGTTGACCAATCTACACCAAATACATCAAAGTTTCCATAAATCATATCTAATGATGCAGGAATTCCCTTAGGGAACATAATAATAGGAATATGAGGATACTTTTCTTTTAAATATTCTGCAATTTCAACCATATATTTCCAAGAGAACTCATCATATTTGCTGGGTTCAATTGCTGCTGCCCATGAGTCGAAAATTTGAACAACATCAATACCTGCTTGAATCTGTTTTTCCATATAAAGTTTTACGACTTCAGTCACTTTTGCAAGGATTTTGTGAAGAAGATCAGGGTTAGAATACATCATTTTTTTACAAATATTGTAAGTTTTAGTACCTTCTCCTTCAATCATGTATGTTGCTAAGGTCCATGGAGCACCTGTAAAACCAATAAGGGCAATTTCTCCACCGCGTTTATCTAAGTCTTCTTTGATAAGTTTAATCGTATCAAATACATAGGTTAGTTTTGAAGCTGCTTCATCACCACCAATAAGTCTGTCAATATCTGCCTCATTTTTGATAGGGTCAGACAACTTTGGTCCTTCACCTTTTACAAAAGATAAGTCCATTCCCATTTCATCAGGAATAACTAAAATATCAGAAAATAAAATAGCTGCATCAACACCAATAATGTCTAAGGGTTGAAGGGTGACTTCACATGCTTTTTTAGGATCATGACATAGGTTTAAAAAATTACCTGCTTCTGCTCTAACCGCCATATACTCAGGTAAGTAACGTCCTGCTTGACGCATCATCCACACGGGTGTATAAGGTGTTTCTTTACCAAGACATGCGTCTACAAAAATTTTATTAGCCATCTTATTTCTCTCTTTTATTTATTTTTAAAGCACATTATGTGCATAAGTTTTTTGCGTATAGTCTGTATTAAATTAATGTTTTGTTCCAACTTTTCCAAGAAAAAATAGACCCACTGCCACGGCTGTAATTGATAATGCAAAGTACAACATATCAAGAGCACCATTATACTCAGTATGTCCTGCTTTTTGAAAGAACCCAACCACTAAAACCATAACAATGACCTTAGAGATTTTATCTTTGAGTTGGTCAAGTGAATGAATGGCTAAGATTTTATTTTCTTTTCCATCCTCATCTTTTGCTGCATCAATATCTGAGATAAAAAGCTCATACAGACCAAATGAAAACAAGAGCATTACCACACCGATAAGGTACAAGTCTACTGCACCGATAATCCCACCGACCACATCTTCGTGAAAGTTTTCAGGGTGAGCATGACTGAGATAGGTAGATAGAACATATTTAGCACTATCATAAATATCAAAACTTGCTACTATAAAAAGTATAACGGCACCAATAAGCCCAAAAAATACAGCAAGTAAAACCATAAGTCTTGAACCCCAAAGGCCGCTTTCAAAAATCTTTTCTAACATTTTAATCCAATTTTATCTTATTTTATTTTTTTTAAAACTGTCGAAGGTCAAGAGACTATTTCTCTTGCATCTCCACCCATTTTTGTGCGATTCTTACCGCATTAGTTGCTGCACCTACGCGTAGATTATCGGCAACAATAAACATATTAAGAACATTTTTTCTATAAATATCATTTCTAATACGACCAACAAAGGTCTCACTCTGATCTACACAGGCTGCGGGCATTGGATATTCATTCTCAGCTGGATTGTCAATAATAATAATGTTAGGCGCTTTAGAAAGCAGCTCTCTTGCCTCATTTGCATCTACATCAGCATCAAAGGTCAGTGTTAAAGATTCAGCATGACCACGAAGAGTAGGAACACGCACACAAGTGGCACATACTTCTACCTCTTTATCAAGAATTTTAATGGTTTCATTAACCATTTTCATCTCTTCTTTAGTGTAACCATTTTCCATAAATACATCAATCTGAGGAATAACATTAAGTGCAATCTGATGAGGAAAGGCTTTATGCTCTGAATCATCTAAGGTAAAGGAAAAGAAGTCTTGCATCTGCGTTACAAGCTCTTCCATTGCCTCTTTGCCACCACCTGAAGTGGCTTGGTAAGTAGACACATCAACACGTTGAAGGTCATAAGCTTCATCAAGAGGTTTAAGTACTTGAACCATTTGAATAGTTGAGCAGTTAGGATTGGCAATAATCCCCGTTGTTTTCCACTCATGAATCTCATTTGGATTTACTTCAGGTACAACTAAAGGCACATCTTCATTCATTCGAAAATGACTTGTATTATCAATAACAACAGCACCTGCCTCAGCCGCAAAAGAGGCGAATTTTTCTGAGATAGAGCCCCCTGCTGAAAAAAGAGCGATTTCAATTTCTTCTTCTTTGAAAATAGTCTCGGTAAGTTCTTTAATGACAAGCTCATTGTTATTAAATGTAATGGTGTTTCCTGCTGAACGTTCACTAGCAAGAGGAACAATTTTATTAAATGGAAAATCAATCTCTTCAAAAATACGAAAGATCTCTTCACCAACTGCGCCTGTTGCACCAACAACAGCTACATTATATTTTTTCACTTTTTATCCTTTATAAATTATATTGTTTAATTTTTTTGTCTAAAACAGAACCTGTCATACCCAGAATTTTTGCTGAGTCTGAGATATTGTTTTCACACGATTGAAGAACCTCTTCAATTAACTCTTTTTCCATATCTGAAATTGATTTTTGTGCCCTCTGTTCTGGTTTCTGTCTTGAGTCTAAAAAGAGTTCATCTGTTGTAATGCTCTCTCCTTCACTTAAAATACTTGCACGTTCAACGACAGAAACTAGTTCTCGGATATTTCCTGGCCAGGTATAAGCAAGTAGAGCCTTTTGCGCTTCTTCTGAAAAACTTTTCTTTTCTAAAGCATATTTTTCACAGTTTTCATCAAGTGTTTTAGAAGCGATTTCAATAATCTCCTCTTTTCTCTCTCGTAGGGGTGGAATAGAAACAGGAATAGTATTTAAACGGTAATACAGGTCTTCTCTAAATTCACCATCATCAATGTGTTGATGTAAGTTTGCATTGGTTGCAGATAAAATACGCACATCAATTTTTTGTACCTTTTGTGAGCCTAAACGTTGTACCTCACGTTCTTGCAATACACGAAGAAGTTTGGCTTGAACTGCATAAGGCATCTCTCCAATTTAATCTAAAAAAAGTGTACCCCCCTCAGCAAGTTCAAAAAGCCCAGGTTTTGCCATAACTGCATCAGTAAAAGCACCTTTTTCAAAACCAAAAAGTTCACTCTCTATTAGGTTTTCTGGAATGGCTGCCATGTTAATAGCTACAAAAGCTTTTTTACTACGAGGTGAAGCATCATGAATAAAACGGGCAAAAACCTCTTTTCCTACACCACTTTCACCTGTAAGTAAAATACTTACATCTGTTTTAGCTGCACGTTCTGCCATCTTGGCTGCCTTGTCTAAGGCAGGTGAAGAGGAGATAAAACCTGTATCTGATTTTTTCTGTTTTTTGGTAGGGGCTTTTTTAACGACTTCTTGAACCTTATGTGAACGTTTAATAGCTTCAATAAGTGTTTCAATCTCAAAAGGTTTAAGTAAAAAGTCTTTAACCCCGAGTTGAATAGAGTCAATTGCTTTTTGAAGGGTTGCATTTCCTGTCATAATTATGACTTCATATCTGCCATTAAGTACTTTTACAAATTCAATTCCGTCCATACCTGGCATATTAATATCAGTAACAATTAGATCATAACTGTCATCTAACTTAGGAAGGGCATCTTTAGCTGACTTAAAAGATTTTATTTCAAACTCTTTATAATCTCCCATAGCAATTTCTAAGGATTTACGCATATTTATATCGTCTTCTACAATTGCTATTTTCACCTGCGTCCTTTGCTATAGAATTTTCAAGAATTTATTCCTGAATTAATCGCGTGATTATAGCGTAATCCTTTTTAAAATTGACTGTTATGTAAGTAGGAGCAAGGGTGAGTTCGATAAGGGAGTTGCTTTTTAAGTCAGATACTGTCTCATGAGAACGGGTATGGGCACCATATTTCATTAAAAATTCAAGAATTACATCTTTATTGTTTTCAATAATTAGACCTAAGTTTGTCTCTTTTTTTGAGTAAATAGTGAGTGTTTGAGCAGCCTGTGCTTTAATGGGATGCATTGCTTGTGAAAATTGAAAAGATTGAGAAATTACAACTGCATTTTTAATCTGTGCTCGGTAGCTTAAGATGAAGGTTTGTGAGGCATTTAAATAAGTTGAAATAAAGAGTATGAACACCAAGCCCCACAGAAAGGGAAACTCAGTGTTAAGATGCTCAAATGGGCGTAGGTGCATTTAGGTATAAAAGAGTGTTTAGCGACTCGCTAAAATAGACTGCCATTGTTCAGGATCAATGGTCAGCTCCATCTCAACCTCACATAAACCATCTTTAAAAATAGTCTCTACGATTTCAGCTTCTGCGATAACAGCATCAACAAAGGTACGAACCTCTGAACGTTGAACCATCATGTTTTTGATTTTATCAGAACCCTCAATTCTTACCCCTTTAACTTTTTCAGCTAGAAGTCTATAGGCATCTGCAATGGCTGCACGCTTAGCTAGGGCATAAGCTTGTGCGGGTGAGCTTGTCATTGTTAGCGCAACCCCTTGCCCAGTAACATTTATACGAACCTGTTTATACGAACTTGGTGTCATCTGCTTTTGAGGTTTTTTCATATCATGGGCTTGAACCTTAGGTTCTTCTTTAGGTACGGGTGCTGGCGCAACAACAATAGGTTGAACAACAACAGGAGTAACTACAATGGGGTCAACAGTTTGTAGTTTTTTAGCTTCGACTGGAGTGTTTTTGGGTGCTTCTTCTGCCATTAACAGGCTTGAAAGCAGGGCACTTAATAATAAAATTTTACGCATTATACGTCCTTGCATCTTTTGTATGTCATTTTATAAGCAAGGAGTGTTCCACTACATTTTACTTCTGTATTTACTGTTGATTTGTTTTTTATCTCTTTTGATGATAGAATGTATTAATTAAATTTTATTATATATATTAGGGGTGTCATTATGAAAGACATTACAAATGTTTCTGTTAAAGCAAAAACAATTGGTTTATTAATTGGGGTAATGGTTTTTATGGCGGTGACAATTACAATTATTGTCAGTATGCAAAGTAAAGAGATTCTTTTAAAGAAAAGTTATGACTCTTTAATCTCTGCAAGAGAGGTAAAAGCAAATCAGATTGAGAAATTTTTTCAAAATGAAATTGCAGATATTAATGTTTTATCTATTAATGCAAATGTTCACTCAACACTTTCTGAGTTAATAGGTCTGCACAAGTCTCTTGAGGTTAAACCCAATGACCCTTATCCTATTGATGATATGGATGTTGATGACGTTATTGATAAGTATGATGAGTTTTTTGAATTTTATGCAAAAGAGTATGGTTATTCTGATATTTATGTTATTTGTCCAGAGCATGGGCATGTAATGTACACACGGGCAAAAAAATCTGACTTTGGAGAAAACTTAAGCAGTGGTGATTTAAAAGATACTCCACTTGGAGAGGTTTGGCACAAGGTAAGAGAACTTCAACGTCCTGTTTTTGTTGATATGAAACCTTATTCTCCTTCAAATGGTAATCCTGCCATGTTCTTAGGTGCCCCTGTTTTTATTAATGATTTTTTAGTGGGTGTGATTGTTTTTGAGATATCAAATGAAAGTATTAATAATATAATGAAATTTCGTGATGGTTATGGGAAGTCTCAAGAAGACTTACTTGTGGGACAAGACCAGCTAATGCGTAGTGATAGTTTTCTTGATACAACACATCATAGTTTAGTGGCTTCATTTAAAAATCCTAATGAAGGTAAGGTGAATACTCAAGCGAGTAAGGCGGCTATTGATGGGCAAACAGGAATTCAAACAGAAGAAAATTATATGGGAGAAGCTGTTTTATCGGCATATCGACCCATTAAAGTTGGTCAAGATTTAAATTGGGCAATTATAAGTGAGATTAGTAAGGCTGAGGTGATGATTGCGCCGAATGATTTTAGAAACTCAATTATTGTTGTTTCTTTAGTTGTGTTTATTATTGCAATGATAATTTCATCAATTTTATTAAATCTTGCTCTGGTTAAACCCCTTAAAGAGATGGAAGATAGAGCCGAAGATTTAGCTCATGGTGAAGGGGATTTAACCCAACGTATTGAGATAAAAGGTGATAATGAGATTGCAAGAGTTAGTAATTATGTAAATGACTTTATTAAAAAAGTTCAAGATACGATTACCATTGCAAAATCAACCAGTATAGAAAACTTATCAGTAGCCGAAAAGTTAGCAAAAACCTCTATACATATTGGAGAAAAAGCAGAAGAAGAATCTATTATTGTTCAAGAAGTGAGTACTCAAGGTAAGCGTATTCAAGAAACCTTAGAAGTTTCAGTAGAAGGAGCTAAACAGACAAAAGGTGAGATTGATAATGCTGAAAAAACACTTTCTAATACCAATACTCTGATAGTCTCTCTTTCAGAAGATATTGTAATGCGAAGTGAGGCTGAAGCTGAACTGGCGGAGAAACTTCAACACCTTAGTTCAGATGCACAAGAGGTTAAAGGTGTGCTTGAAGTGATTTCAGATATTGCGGATCAAACCAATTTACTTGCCTTAAATGCTGCTATTGAAGCGGCTCGTGCGGGTGAACATGGTCGTGGTTTTGCTGTTGTTGCTGATGAGGTGAGAAAACTTGCCGAACGTACACAAAAGTCGCTTTCTGAGATTAATGCAACGATTAATGTTATTGTTCAGTCCATTATGGATGCGAGTGAAGCAATTGCTATTAATGCCAATGCTATTGAGAACTTATCAATAAATGCACAAACCGCGCAAGATGAAATTGCGAGCAGTGTAACGATAATGGATGAAGCCGTGACAAAAGTTGATAATATGGTCTTGGGTTATATTAGTAATTCGCAAGATATCCAAGCAATGATAGATAAGGTAGAAGTGGTAAATACGCTGTCGATCTCTAATGCTAAGAGTGTTGAAGAGATTGCTTCAGCATCAGAACATTTAGCCTCAATGACGACACAACTCAATGATCTTTTAGCCTCGTATAAAACGTGATGATGAGGTTTATGAGGTGATACAAGGTTGCGAAATTTTTGCCCATTCCCTCATCCCCGTAGCGAAGGTACACTTTTCCCCCTAGGAAAAGCCTAAACGTCCCAGTCAAGAAGGCGTTTGTCCCCTTCAAGCGCGCGAATATCTGTTACATCTTGACTCATTTCGATAACCCCTTTATAGACCTTATTATCATCACGAACAGCGAAATAACGAATATGAATGAACTTACCCTTGAATTGAATCCAAAACTCGGCAACATCTTGTGTTCCTTTTTTGAACTCTTCTAAAATCATCAGTACTTGCCCGACCGATTTCGGTGGATGACAAAACTTCACTTCTCTACCGATAATTCCAGCCGAACGGGGAAATACTCTATCATCTCCACGATTATAAAAAACAACACGGTCATTTTCATCTACATAAGTAATATCAACGGGCATATATTTAAAGATTGAGTTAACCTGCTCGGGTGTTAAATAACCTTCATCATAATGAGTTTTATCTTCTATACCAAAAGGAAGTTTTTTACGTTTAGTGTCTTCACTGGGATGAATATATTCAGGTTCTGGCCATTGTGATGGTGCGATAGCAAACATCCAACCAATCTCTTCATCACCTTCACGGAACTCTTTCCAATCGTCTTCGCTTAACATCTCCATGGCACGAGGTAAAAGACGTCCTTCTTCAACTTGCATAATGTGTTCTAATGAGTGTGCTACTTGAAAAATAGGGGTCATCATATGTTCGCTTCTTTCATCAACTGCACGTCTTGCTTCTTTGATTTGTGCGCGAATATCATCATGAAATGCCCACATGTTTTGGCTTGGGCTCGTCCAACCGTACTTTTCTAGATAAGGAAAAAGTTGATTCTCTTTTAGTGCAAAGTGTTTTTCAACATCACATAACTTGTAAAAAAGTTCTTTAATAAACTCATAATGCTCATTTACATTCATCTGTTTGAGTTGAGTAATATACTCTCTTATTAATAGGTTCTCTTCCAAATAAACACGAACAGGGTGTCAATCAGGAAACTTCCCTTCAAAAGGAGATTCTTGTTTTTGTGTCTCATTATTTAAAAATTCACTAATGCTTCACCTTGCTTTTTTAATTACTAGAAGAATATAGTAATAAAGAGAAGATAACATTGAGTAAAATCAATAATAAAGAGAAAAATTATCTTGTTTTAAATAGGGGAGGAGGGATTTCACCTCATAAGAGGTGAAAAATCTAAATTACTCAGCTGGTGGAGTCTCATTAGAAGCATCTTCGTTTTCATCTTCATCTTCACTGATTTCAGTCTTAGGACAACGTGAAATGCTTTGAACGTCATCACCTTTAATAATGTAAACGCCTGAAGTGTTACGACCTGATTTAGAAATAGTCTGCATATCAACTCGAATCATTTTACCTGTTTTAGTCAGTGCCATCATGTCCATAGTCTCATCAACCATTAGACAACCCACAACACTGTTACCCGTTTTATTGTTCAGTTTCATAGCAATAACACCTGAACCTGCACGGTTAGTAAGACGATACTCTTCAACAGTAGTACGTTTACCAATACCTTTTTCACTTACGGTAAGAATTTCTTGTTCATCATTAGTAATAATATTTGCATCAATTACAAAATCACCATCATGTTTAAACTTGATACCACGAACACCACGTGTTGTACGACCTTGATCTCTTGTTTTGCCAATTTCAAATTTAATACATTGCGCTTGGTTAGTTAGGATGAAAAGGTACTGTGTTTCAGGTGCAGCAATTTTAGCTGTTACTAAGATATCATCATCATCAAGAACAATTGCTCTTACCCCATTGGTTCTAACATTTGAAAATTCAGAAAGATTAGTACGTTTAACGATACCCTTTTTTGTAAAGAAAACTAAAGAGTTCTCTTCGCTAAAACCAGTAGTAGGAATAATAGACTGAATCTCTTCATCTTGAACAAGATTAATAAGGTTAACAATTGCCTTACCTTTTGCTGTTCTAGACCCTTCTGGAATTCTATATACTTTTAACCAGTGAAGTTGTCCACGGTTACTTACAATAAGAAGGGTATCATGGGTATTACAGGTAAAGAAGTTTTCGATAAAGTCATCATCATAAGTGGTTACAGCAGTCTTTCCTTTTCCACCACGATGTTGTTTTTCATATTTAGCAAGAGGAACACGTTTAATGTATCCACGGTGAGTAATGGTTACTACCATTGGCTCATTAGGAATAAGGTATTCAATATCAATATCATCATAATTATCTACAATATCAGTAAGACGAGGGGTATTAATCGTTGATTGAACATCAATTAACTCCTCTTTAATAATACCTTGAAGAACCTCTTCACTTTTAAGAATAGATTCTAGGTATTCAATAAGAGTATGAAGTTCAGCTAACTCATTTTCAATTTTTTCAATTTCAAGACCGGTTAAACGACCCAGTCTCATTGCAACAATGCTTGCTGCTTGAATAGTAGAAAAGTCATATTCAGAAACAAGGTTATTTCTTGCATCTTCTTCATTACCTGAGGCACGAATAGTCTTAATAACCTTCTCAATAATATCAATAGCTTTTTTCAGACCCTCTAAGATATGTGCTCTGGCTTTGGCTTTTTCAAGATCAAAGATAGTACGACGAATAATAACTGTTTTTCTATGGGCAATAAAAGTGTTTAAAACATCAAGAAGTTTAAATACATGAGGCTCTTGGTTTTTAATAGCAAGCATGATAATACCAAAGGTAGTTTGCATATTTGTCTGTTTATAAAGGTTATTAAGAACAATCTCTTGCATTGCATCACGTTTAAGTTCAACAACAATACGCATACCCTCTCTGTCTGATTCATCACGAATCTCAGAAATTCCTTCAATAGATTTATCACGTACTAGAATGGCGATATTTTCAACAAGGCGAGCTTTGTTTACTTGGTAGGGAAGTTCATCAATAACAATAACGTCTTTGTTCCCTTTTTTCTCAATATGTGTTTTAGCACGAAGTTTGATACGTCCACGACCTGTCTCATAAGCATCTAAAATACCTTTTTGACCATAAATCGTAGCTCCTGTAGGAAAGTCAGGTGCTTTAATATGTTGCATAATGTCATTTAAAGTAGCATCAGGATTATCTAAAAGATGTAAAACTCCGGAGATAACCTCACCTGGATTATGTGGAGGAATATTGGTAGCCATACCTACAGCAATACCTGAAGAACCATTAATTAAAAGGTTAGGTACACGTGTTGGAAAAACGGTAGGCTCTTGGGTAGTACCATCGTAGTTATCAATCATATCTACGGTGTCTTTGTCTAAGTCCTTCATTAACTCGCCCGCATATTTTGTCATACGTGCTTCTGTATAACGCATTGCTGCTGCATTGTCTCCATCAACTGAACCGAAGTTTCCTTGACCATCAACTAAGGTCATACGCATTGAGAAATCTTGTGCCATACGAACTAAGGCGTCATAAACTGAGTTATCACCATGAGGGTGGTACTGTCCAATTACATCACCAACGATACGCGCTGATTTCTTGTATTTTGCACCCGCAGAGAGGTTAAGTTTATCCATTGCGTAAAGAATACGACGGTGAACAGGCTTAAGACCATCTCGTACATCAGGTAAGGCACGACCAATAATTACACTCATTGAGTAATCAAGATAAGATGCTTTGACAGTGTCTTCAATATTAATATTTTCGATATTGTGGCTATTTTCTAGTAAATCGCTCATTTAAATCCTCTATATGTCTTAGAATGTAGTTTTCTAAAAATTAGCTAGATGATAGCCAAGAAGAGCTTAACCTTTAAATAAAGCACAAGGAGTAAGCTTAAAGATTAGAATTAAAATTAAAAATAAGCGTTAAATGGTAACAGTTCCTTTTCAAATCGTAAAATGATTAAATTTTAACCATTGATATAAATCAAGTGGAATAAATAAAAGTTATACTGCTACAAATTTAATCTTAAGGATTTTCGTATGAAAAAATTGTTTGCAGCATTACTGCTTACTCCGCTTCTTGCTTTAGCAGAAGACGCGCCTACTATAGACACAGGAGACACGGCATGGATGATGATATCAACAGCATTAGTATTGTTGATGACTCCAGCAGGTTTAGCACTGTTTTACGGTGGTATGACACGTTCTAAGAATATTCTTAATACCTATGCAATGGTATTTACAGCCTTTGTTGTTGCCTTTATTGTATGGATTGCAGCAGGTTACTCAATTGCATTTGGTACAGCTGATGGGGCTATGAATAAGGTTATTGGTGGATTTGGTGCACTTTTCTTATCAGGTGTTTCATATACAGATGTAAACGGTTTAGGTGCCTTTCCTGAATTAGTATTTGTTGTATTCCAAGGTACATTTGCGGCAATTACTGTTGCGATTGCTTCGGGTTCAGTGATCGAACGTATTAAGTTTTCTACATGGTTAGTTTTTGTAGCCGTTTGGGTACTTGTTGTTTATGCACCAATTACACACATGGTATGGGGTGGTAGATACCTGTTTGACTTAGGTGCTCTTGATTTTGCTGGTGGTACTGTTGTTCACATGAATGGTGGTCTTGCCGGTCTTGTTCTTGCTGTTTTAGTAGGTAAACGTGCAGGTTATCCAAAAACTGCAATGAAACCTGTTTAAGTTATTTTAACTGCTCTTGGTGCAGCGCTTTTATGGTTCGGTTGGTATGGATTTAATGGTGGATCTGCCTTTGGTGCAAACGCTATTGCTGGTTTAGCTTTTTTAACAACAACAATTGCAGCTTCTATTGCTACAATTACTTGGATTCTTGTTGAGTGGTTTGTATACAAAAAACCGACCTTATTGGGTGCAGCAACAGGTGCTCTTGCAGGTTTAGTTGCTATTACACCTGCTGCAGGATTTGTTGATGTGTCGGGTGCCTTTATTATTGGTATCGTAGGTGCAGGATTTGCATTCTTTGGTGTAACTATGCTTAAGAAAAAACTTGGTTATGATGACTCTTTAGACGCTTTTGGAGTACACTTTTTAGCCGGTTTATGGGGTGCATTAGCAACAGCAATCTTCGCAGTAAATGATAAAAACCTTTTATGGGATGGTCCAATGAAAGAATCGGGTGATAGATTTGGACAATTCCTTGTTCAACTTGAATCAGTAGCTATTGTTGGTTTGTTTACACTTGTGGGTACAGTTGTCGTTTATTACATTGCAGTAGCTATTACAGGTGGACGTAGAGTGATTGAAGATAAAGCAGTAATGGGTCTTGATGAATCAGTACACGGTGAGCGTGGGTTTAATTTATAATCCACTATATATGTAGTTATTAAGTTTCGCTTTGGCGAGACTATACTAAGATATCGCAATAAACATAAAGGATACCTCAAAAACAGCTGAATGATTTCACCTATTCTTGAGTAAAATAACCTAAAATAAGGAACCTTATAATGAAAAAAATTGAAGCAGTTGTAAAACCTTTCAAATTAGAAGATGTAAAAGATGCACTAGCAGAGATTGGTGTAACCGGTATGACAGTAAGTGAAGTAAAAGGTTACGGTCGTCAACAAGGGCATTCTGAGCTTTACCGTGGTGCTGAATATGTTGTAGATTTTCTTCCAAAAATCAAGATTGAACTTGTAATTTCAGCAGATTCTGTTGAGCAAACGGTGAACACAATCGTTGAAGCAGCACGTACAGGTAAAATTGGTGATGGTAAGATTTTTGTTTCTGATATTGATCAAATTGTTCGTATTAGAACAGGGGAAACGGATACAGAAGCTATCTGATTTTAGCTTCTCTTAGTCTTTAGGACTAAGAGTCTTT
>JAJRQV010000023.1 GCA_024280035.1 Campylobacterales bacterium | reverse complement strand
CTAAAAGCTGACAAAAGGGGTCATAAATATCATTACATGCCTCTATTCCTATAAATACATCATTATCTATTTTTTCAAATGTTTGCACGGCAAAATCCCAGTTAATATGCTTCCAAAACTCTGCTAAATAAGTCGGTCTCGCATTTTTATAATCAAGATAATAAGCATGCTCCCAAACATCACATACAAAAATCGGTACAAGGTTGGATGAAAGCGGTGTATGGGCATTTTCTGTTTTGTAAATCATTAGTTGACCCTTAGGCTCCCTTACTAACCAAACCCATCCTGAACCAAAAAGTGTTGTTCCTGCCTTGATAAACTCCTCTTTCAGAGCGTCTATAGAACCAAAATCATTATTTATCTTCTCTAGAAGTTTTCCACTAGGCTTAGAGTTCAGGGCACTTAGACTTTTCCAGTAAAAAGTGTGGTTAAAAACCTGTGCAGCATTATTAAAGATAGGTCCGCTTGAGCCACGGATAATTGTCGAAAGTGACATCTTATCGAACGGCGTTCCTTGTATAAGTTCATTAAGTTTATTGACATAAGTTGTGTGATGCTTACCATAATGGTATTGAATAGTTTCCATAGATATGAAAGGTACGAGAGCATCTTGTGCAAAGGGTAGTTTTTGTAATTCAATCATAATATATCCTTTTTATTTTTATATATTTTTACTCTTAAACATCTTCATAAACTCAAAAGGAAAAGGAAAAACAAGAGAATTTGTTTTCTCTCCTGAAATATCATTAAGAGTCTGAAGGTATCTCAGTTGCATACTTTGTGGGTTTTTACTTAAAATATTAGCGGCTTGTAAAAGTGCCTCACTGGATTGAAGTTCACCCTGAGCATGTATCACCTTAGCCCGCCTCTGTCTTTCTGCTTCAGCTTGTTTGGCAATGGCTCTGACCATGTTTTCATCCAAATCAATATGTTTTATCTCTACATTTGATATCTTAATTCCCCAAGCATCGGTCTGTTTATCTAAAATCTCTTGAATATCGGTATTGAGCCTCTCTCTTTCGGAAAGCATCTCATCAAGTTCATGCTGTCCCAAAACAGAACGAAGTGTTGTTTGTGCCAGTTGAGATGTTGCATCATAAAAGTGCTCGACTTGAATAATGGCTTTTTCCGGATCAAGAACGCGAAAATAGACAACAGCATTAACATGTACTGAGACATTATCATGGGAGATAACATCTTGAGTAGGTACATCTAAAACAATGGTACGAAGATCAACTTTAACCATCTGTTGCACAATAGGAATAAGTATAATAAGCCCAGGACCTTTTACACCAGTAAAGCGTCCTAGAGTAAAGACAACGCCTCGGTCATATTCTCTTAAAATGCGTATAGAAAAGACGAGTAAAACAATACTAAAAACAAGTATATAAAGTAGTGTCATGAGAATCATAATTTATCCTTTGTGTTTTGTAACTGTAATATCAAACCTGATATTGATTTAACATAAGCAATATCATTAATTTGAAGTTCTGTATCACTTCTGGCTGACCATATCTCTCCATGACAGCGTACTTGATAGACAAAGCCTTTTTTATGGATGACTTCGGCTTCTTTTCCTAACATCTCTTCTATACCTGATACCACTTTTGATTTTTTTGTAGAAAGAACAAAACGAAGTAAAAGTATAAAAAAAGCAAAAGAGCTAATGGAAAAACCCATTATTAAAGGAAGAGAGATATCTTATCCTAGTGTATCGGCATCAAATAAGAGAAGCGAACCTAAGGAGAAAGAGATTAGCCCTGCAAGGTCTAAAATACCAAACCCTGAGACAAAAACCTCTGTTATCATTAATATTATTCCAATAAGAATAAGAAGCAGCCCTGCAAAAGAAAAGGGTAAAATATTGAGAGCATATAGGGCTAATACACCCGATATTAATCCAATAATACCGGGATAAATTGAACCTGGATGTAAAAGCTCAAAAAAGATGCCATAAATACCTAACATAAGTAAAATATAGGCAATACTTGGGTTTGTAATAATGCTTAAAAGGCGGTTTTTCCAGTCCGGTTTATAATATAGGTGTTGGGCATTTTTTAATGATAAGGTAAGGGACTGTTTTGAAAGCGTAAGACGTTTACCCTCCAGACTTTTGATAAGTTCATCTTCATTTTCAGCAATCATATTAATAACACCTTTTTTTAAGGCATCTACAGCAGAAAGGCTTTTACCCTCTTTGACAGCATCTATTGACCAAGAGATGTTTCTATCTCGTAATTGGGCAAGACTTTTTATATACGCAACTGAATCATTAATGACTTTTTTTTGCAGGGATGTTTTAGATACATTAATATCTTGAGCATTAGGTGCTTTGATTAAATTTATAGGTGTTGCTGCACCGATATTTGTTCCTGGTGCCATCACAGCGATATGGGATGCATACATTAGGTAGGTTCCTGCACTGGCTGCTCTAGCCCCCTTGGGTGAAACATAAATAACAACAGGTATGGATGTGTTCAGTATCTCTTGTATCATCTCTCTCATTGAACTAGAAAGACCTCCTGGCGTATCTAAGGAGAGCAAAATAAGTGTAGAATTGTTTTCAAGGGCATAAGCAAAGCCTTCACTTAAATAAAGACTTGTTGAAGGGCCAATGGCACCCTCAATTTTTAGATGTGTAACCGTATTAGCTTGTAAGGAAAGTGTTAGTAAAAAATAGAAAAAAAATAGAAATAACTTTTTCATAATATGCAGTATATATTATAAAAACTTATAATGTAGGAGAGTATGAAAATTAAAGAGTAAAGTTCAGAATATTTAGACGTTTTTTCTTATGTATCGGCTCTTTTAATGATACAATTCGGATATGATTAAAAATATGGACCGTGGTGTACTCTTTATGCTCTTGAGTGCTCTAGTTTCGGCAGTTAATGGAGCAGTCTCTAAAATTCTTACCCAAGATATTTCAGCAATTGAACTTGTCTTTTTTAGAAATATTCTTGGTATTTTTATTATTCTTTATGCCATTTATCACACCCCTTTAAAGCTTGGTGGTGGGAAGTTTCACCTTCTCTTTATGCGTGGGCTTTTTGGTTTTTCTGCAATGATTCTTTTCTTTTATACCATTTCGACGATTCCCTTAGGTGAAGCAATTACCTTAAACAAGACCTCTCCTCTTTTTGTTTCTGTACTTGCGTATTATCTTTTGCATGAACATATGAGTAAAAAAGCGATTCTAGCCCTTTTAGTGGGCTTTTTTGGAATTGTTTTAATTACAAAACCCTTTGATATGAATATCTCTTATGAACACTTCTTAGGAATTTTAGGGGGCTTTTTTGCGGCAGCGGCTTATGCCACCATTAAAAAGATAAAAGATATTTATGATACCCGTGTCATTATGCTCTCCTTTATGGGGGTGGGTACACTGTTTCCTTTTATCTTTTTTATGATTACGCCGTACATTACTCCCCCTGAATCACTTGCATTTTTATTTCATGAGTTTAGTTGGAATTATGATTTTAAAATATGGCTACTCTTAGGTTTTATGGCAATAATTTCAACCCTGTCACAATATTTACTGACTAAGGCATACTCTTTGTCTAAGGCAAGTATTATTGGGGTTATCTCTTATACTAATATTCCCTTTGCTATAGGATTTGGGTGGATGTTAGGAGATGCCTTCCCTGACTTCTGGACATTTGCAGGCATTGGTCTGATTGTTCTTGGGGGGATTTTAGTAGGCAAGGCGAAGTAGAATTTATTTAATAACTTGCCATCTGTATTGGGGGTCAATAACCTTTATAAAAGGCACTCTTTCTGCCTTATGACAGCGGTTACATAGGTTTTTAGTATTTGCGTACTCTTTTTCTATCTGCTGTATATTTTTACTCTTTAATGCCAGTGCCATCTTTTTATAGGGGCTCTTTAAAAACATACGCTCACTGTTTGTCTTTCGTGCAGGACGTCTTATAATCCCATTTTGTATGGCTTTTTTTATCTTATCGAATTGATACTGAGCTAAGTCATAGTTCTTATCTTGTAGAGCAAAATAAAAGGTGTTGAATCGGTAGCCCACTTCAACCATTGCCAAATCAAAACCTCGGAGTTGTTTCTGGATTTTTTTGAACTTTTGTTCATCTATTTTTGTCTCAATAAGCCAGTTAGATTTAGTTGAGTAGTTATTTTGTGCTAATAAGGTGTAACTAAAGAGTACAGACAGGAGTAAGATTGTTTGTATAAAATGCCTTTACCAAGATTATACAAGCATGAGAATAAAAGATAGTTTATGAGAAAAAGAAAGAGCTTGAATTGTCAAGCTCTTTTAGAAGGGTTTAAGCGTTTACAATAGCTTCAATCTGTTTAACAATTGAAGGGTCTTCTAGAGTAGAAATATCTTGAGTAATCTCTTCTCCTTTTGCAATTGAACGTAAGATACGTCTCATAATCTTTCCTGAACGTGTTTTAGGAAGTCCTGGAACAAATACGATGTTATCACATACTGCGATATTTCCAATCTCTTTTTTGATGATAGTGTTTAACTCTTTAACCATCGCTACATCATCTTCAAAACGTGTCTCATCAAGAGCTGTTTTTAAGGTTACATAAGCAAAAATTGACTCACCTTTAAGTTCATGTGGTTTTCCAACAACAGCAACTTCAGCAACATTAGAATCTTTTTTAAGGGCGGCTTCTACTTCAGCACTTCCCATTCTGTGTCCAGATACATTAATGACATCATCCATACGACCCGTGATGGTAATATAACCTTTTTCATCTATCATTGCACCGTCACCTGTAAAATAAACAGCTTTGCCCTCTTTAGTAACATCACCAAAATAAGACTTAACATAACGCTCTTTGTCACCCCAAACATTACGAATCATTGAAGGCCAAGGTTTAGTAATACATAAGTGACCTTTTTCACCAATAGGCTTAGGTGTTCCATCTACATCTACAACTTCAGCAATAATTCCTGGAAGTGCAAAGGTGGCACAAGCGGGTTTAATAGGAGTAGCCCCTGGAAGAGGAGAGATCATATGCCCACCTGTTTCAGTTTGCCAGTAGGTATCAACAATAGCACACTTAGATGAACCTACCTGTTCGTAGTACCATTTCCATGCGGGTGGATCAATTGGCTCACCAACCGTTCCAAGAACCTTAAGTGAGCTAATATCATACTTAGAAGGCTCATCTTCACCCATCTTGTGCAGAACACGAATAGCCGTAGGTGCTGTGTAGAACTGGTTGATTTTATACTCTTCAACCATTTTCCAACAACGACCCGCGTCAGGGTAGGTTGGTACACCTTCAAACATTACTGTTGTTGCCCCCATAGCAAGTGGACCATAAACAATGTAAGTGTGACCTGTAATCCAACCAACATCTGCTGTACACCAATAGGTATCATTAGGTTTAACATCAAATACCCATTCCATAGTCATCTGAGCCCATAGAATATACCCCGCAGAGTTATGTTGAACACCTTTAGGTGCACCTGTTGAACCTGAGGTGTAAAGTAAGAAAAGAGGATCTTCAGAATCCATTACTTCAGCTTCACATTTACTTGATTGTGCATCAATCATCTCATTATAAGAGTAATCACGACCTGATACCCAAGTAATATCTTCTTTATTTCTTTGAACAACAACAACTTTTTCAACAGGTGTTTCACCCTCTAAAGCTGTATCAACAACAGGTTTGAGCATATAAGGTTTACCCTTACGGTAAGCCCCATCAGCTGTAATAACAACCTTAGCCTGTGCATCTTGAATTCTATCTCTTAAGGCTTCTGCCGAAAAACCACCAAATACAATAGAGTGAATAGCCCCTAAACGCGCACATGCAAGCATTGCAAAGGCAGCTTCAGGAATCATTGGCATATAAATAACAACACGGTCACCTTTTTTAACACCAAACTCATTTTTAAGAAGGTTAGCAAACTTATTTACGCGGTAATGAAGTTCAAGATAAGTAATCATCTCTTTGTCTCCATTATCCCCTTCGAAGATAATGGCTACCTTGTTTTTCTTGTCATCTAAATGTCTGTCAATACACTGCTCCGAAACATTTAATTTACCACCTTCAAACCATGAGTAAAATGGAGCATTCGACTCATTTAGAACCTTTGTAAAAGGTTCCTTCCATGTGATTTTTTCTTTAGCATAGTCTCCCCAAAAACCTTCATAATTTTCTTCTGCTTTTTTAACTAAAGCATAATAATCATCCATGCTTTTAATACGTGCAGTCTCTGCAAACTTGGGATTAGGTTGAAAAATTTGTTCACTCATATTTAGTATCCTTGAAAATATAATCACTAATGTTTGTGATTTTTTAGTTGCGTAATGATAACTAAGGGGTTTTATTATTGGATTAATTGTACTATTAAGAAATAGACTTTATTTAAAATTCAGAATTGGAAAAAGAAGAGCCTACTAAAACCTAAGTTTTAGTGTGATGAAGCACCTTCAGAACCGATACCTGTTTCTGAACGTATATGTTGATGCTCAAAGGCAGCTCTCTCTTTTTCAGCCTCTTTGGATTTATCTGTAATAGAAAAGATATAAATACTAATAAAGGCAAGACTTACTGAAAACAGAGCAGGGTACTTGTAAGGAAAAATAGCTTCTGCATTGCCCAGAACTTGAACCCAAACAATAGGGCCAAGAATAACTAAGAGTACAGCGGTGGCTAAACCAAGACTTCCTCCAATAAATGCACCTCGTGTTGTTAGTTTAGACCAGTAGATAGAAAGAAATAAAATGGGGAAGTT
>JAJRQV010000022.1 GCA_024280035.1 Campylobacterales bacterium | reverse complement strand
CAACTATTAATCGCTATAAATGGAGAGTGTAAGGTCACTCTAGATTCTGGTCATTCTAAAGAAACATATATACTTAACAAACCAAATATTGGTCTTTTTCAAGATGCTCTTATTTGGGGAAGTATGCATAATTTTACTGATGACTGTATTTTAATGGTTCTTGCTGATACTTATTATGATGAAGATGATTATATCCGTAATTATAATTCATTCTTACAAGAAGTTAATCTTTGATTCATCCAAATTCAGATGTACAAACAAAAAAATTGGTGCTGGTACAAATGTATGGCAGTTTTGTGTCATACTTGAGAATGCGATAATTGGTAATAATTGCAATATTAATGCTCAATGCTTTATTGAGAATGACGTTATTATTGGAAATAATGTAACTATTAAAAGTGGTGTTCAAATTTGGGATGGAATTACTTTAAGAGATAATGTTTTTATTGGACCAAACGTGACTTTTACCAATGACTTTCAACCTCGATCTAAACAATATCCAGAAAAGTTTCTAACAACTATTATTGAAGAAAATGTTTCTATCGGTGCGAATAGTACTATTTTAGGAGGACTTTGCATCGGTAAAAGTTCTATGATTGGGGCAGGAAGCCTTGTGAGTAAAAATATACCTAATAATACATTATGGTATGGAAATCCTGCTTCGTTTAAAGCCTTTATTTGTGATTGTGGTTTAAAACTAGATAAAAATTACTTTTGCCTAAAATGTATAAAACAATTTAACTTAAATACTAAAAACTTATTGGAGAGCACATGATTCCATTTCTAGATTTGAAATTTATGAATACGCAATATAAAAAAGAGATGTTACAAGCCACTCAAAATGTGATAGACAGTGGATGGTACATATTGGGAAAAGAAGTTACCTCTTTTGAACAAGAGTTTGCAAAATTTTGTGGTACTGATGAGTGTATAGGTGTTGCCAATGGACTAGAAGCGCTTACTCTTATTTTAAGAGCATATAAAGAGATGGGTATTTTAAATAACTTAGATGAGGTTTTAGTTCCATCAAATACATACATTGCTTCTATTTTAGCTATAAGTGAAAACAATTTAAATCCTATTTTAGTATAACCAAACATTAATACTTATAATATTGACCCTTCTGAGATTGAAGAAAACATCACTTCAAAAACAAAAGCAATTATGGTAGTACATCTTTATGGTCAATTAGCAGAGATGAAGGTAATTAATGCCATTGCAAAAAAACATAATCTTAAAGTAATTGAAGACTGTGCCCAATCACACGGAGCATTACTAGATATAAAAAGAGCAGGTAATCTTTCAGATGCAGCTGGTTTTAGTTTTTATCCAGGAAAAAACCTTGGAGCACTTGGAGATGGTGGAGCAATTACAACAAACGACTCTAAACTTGCCCAAACAGTAAGAGCTTTAAGAAACTATGGAAGTCAAGAAAAATACAAAAATATATACCAAGGTGTTAATAGTAGACTTGATGAACTTCAAGCTGCTATTTTAAGGGTTAAACTTCCTCATTTAGATACTGAAACAAAAAAACGTCAAGACATTGCAGAGTTTTATCTTAATAATATTTCTAATAAAAAAATCATATTGCCAACTCTAACCACTAAGGAATCTCATGTTTGGCATCTATTTGTCATTCGTACTACACATAGAGATGAACTTCAAAACTACCTTCTTGAAAAAGGGATACAAACTTTAATTCATTACCCAATTCCGCCCCATCAACAAGAAGCTTATAAAGAATGGAATAAGCTTTCATTTCCAATAAGTGAACAAATTCATAATGAAGTAGTAAGTCTTCCTATGGGAAGTTTTTTAAATCACAACCAACTTCAAACTATTGTCAGTGCACTAAATGATTTTTAAGGTCGTAATATTATGAAAATTTTATTACTTGGTGACTTTTCTGCTTTTCATAAAAACTTAAAAGAAGGCCTTTGTGAACTTGGACATCAAGTTACTTTAGTATCACATGGAGATAGTTGGAAAAAAATATCAAATGATATTTCTCTTCAATCACAATACAAAGGTATAAGAGGAAAACTAGATCGAAAGTACATAAGACCTATAAAACTTTTACCAGAATTAAGTGGTTTTGATATTATTCAGTTTATTAATCCCTTACAATTTAGTCAAAGCTTTAATTACAATGGAAAACTTATTAGTCTTCTGATTAAACGTAATAAGAAATCTTTTCTAGTAGCTGCAGGCGATGATAGTTTTTATTTTAAATTTGCACCTAATATGAAATATTCACCTTTACCTACCTCAATAAAAATTGATGAAAATAACCGTAGACCTGTGTGGGAAAAGAAAAAGACGATACGATGGAATCATACAATGGCAAATTTAGTAAATGGGATTATTCCCATCATGTATGAATATGCTCAGGGTTACAAGGAGTTTTCCAACTTACAAGCAACAATACCTATTCCAATGAATATTAAAGACATTATATATAAAGAGAATGTAGTAAAAGACAAAATTGTAATTTTTCATGGTTTAAATAGACCTGGATTTAAAGGTACTGCACATATAAGCGTAGCAATGGATATTATTCAAAAAAGATACCCAAAAAAAGTGGAAACAATTATCAAAGGTAATATGCCCTTAAATAAATACCTTACTTTACTAAACAGAACTAATATCATTATTGATCAGACTTATTCCTATTCTTATGGAGTAAATGCTGTATATTCTTTAGCAATGGGAAAGGTTACACTAAGTGGATGTGAACCCGAATGTTTAAAAGAGTTTAACCTAGAAAGTTCTCCCATAATCAATATCCTTCCTGATGTAAATCAAATTGTATCAGCACTTGAGGACTTAGTTCTTCATCCTGAAAAAATTCCTAAAATTGGTAAAACTTCAAGAAAATATGCTGAAGATTTACATGACTACAAAATAATAGCTCAAAAATATATTGACACATGGAATAATTCATAAATATGAAATAAATTATAGATTTGTATCTCTTTTAAAAAAATCTATAAGTATTAACCAATATTTCAAAAAAATAAAGATATCATTTCAAAATATCTTTTAAAGGACATACATGTCTAAAGCTGAAATTTTTAATACAATTTGTACAGAAATAAAAAAAATATCTGAGAATGACACTCTGAACTTAACACCTGAAACAGTAATAGAAGAGATTTCCGATTGGGATTCTTTAAATAATGTTGATTTAGAAATGGCTTTAGAAACTGAGTGTAAAATTAGTTTTGAAGTAGGTGAGTTTGAAGAACTCACTACAATTTCTCAAATGGCAACAGCCTTGGAAAAGAAGGTAAACTAAACATTGCTCTTCAATAGTTATGAATTTATTTTTCTTTTTCTTCCAGTAGCTTTTGGAGTATACTTCTTTTTAAATGCTAAGTTTTCACCGCTCTCTGCCAAGATTTGGATAATTTTTGCAAGCCTATTCTTTTATTCTTGGTGGAATATTAACTATCTGCCTTTGATTACCCTCTCTATATTAGTGAATTTTTTCATTTCTCAAGCCTTAATGGACAAACCAAGATCTAAAAAGTTTTACCTTTTAGCGGGATTGACTTTTAATATTGGACTTCTGGGGTACTTTAAGTACATGGACTTTTTTATTAAAAATTTAAATTGGGGATTTAATACTGATATCCCTTTACTGCATCTTGCTTTACCTTTAGCAATCTCTTTTTACACCTTGCAACAAATTGCCTATCTTGTTGACTCTTATGGAGGTTTAGTAAAAGAGAGAAATTTTCTTGATTATACACTTTTTGTTACTTTCTTTCCTCAGCTTATTGCAGGGCCTATTGTTCACCATAAAGAAATGATGCCACAGTTTTCTTCTTTAGAAGCAAAGGTTATTAATTATAAAAATATAGCTACTGGTCTACTTGTCTTTTCTATTGGTCTATTTAAAAAAGTAGTCATCGCAGACACCTTCGCTAAATGGGCAAGTGCTGGTCATGCTAATACTGAAGTATTAAATCTACTTGAGGCATGGGCCACTTCTTTATCTTATACATTTCAACTATATTTTGACTTTTCAGGATACACAGATATGGCTATAGGAATAGCTTTACTCTTTAATATCAAACTACCTCAGAATTTTAATTCACCTTATAAGTCCACCGGTCTTATTGATTTTTGGCAGAGATGGCATATGACATTAACTCGGTTTATTACAACTTATATTTATAAGCCTTTTTTAAAATCCTTAGGAAAAATAAGCTTTGAAAAAGCTATGTTTGCGACTGTTTTTACGATGTTTATTGCAGGTTTATGGCACGGTGCCGCATGGACTTTTGTTATTTTTGGTATTTTACATGGTCTTGCCATTGCTATTAATCATTATTGGAAAAAAACAAAACTAAAACTACATATATGGCTAGCTTGGTTTATAACTTTTAACTTCTTAAACTTGTCATTTGTTATTTTTAGGGCTGAATCAATAGAAAAGGCAATTAATATTTTCACAGCAATGTTCACAGGTACATTTATATTAAATTACCGTTGGTATGATAAACTTAAATTTTTAGATGGTCATATTGAATTTGGAGCATGGATGCAACATGTGCAAGGAGATAAATATACACTACTAGCAATTATTTTTTCCTTTATTCTAACCCTTGGACTTAAAATAAATAGTACAACGATTATTCCTATTCTTCAATTTAACAAACTAACATTATTCGTTGGAACACTAATGCTTACCTTTTCACTTCTTAAACTCCATCAAGTCAGTGAATTTTTATACTTTAATTTCTAGGAACACAAATGAATCTTAAAAAATGGACCCTTTTATATATACTTATTCCTCTATTCTTACTTGTTTCTATATTCTCTTTTAATTTTATTATTGATCCTTATAGTATTACACCTTATAATATTTTAAATATTCCTAATAAGTTTGCTAGAGATGATAGGTAAGAAAAAATTTCAAAATTATATGCTGAAAAACGCTATGATAACATGATTTTTGGAAGCAGTCGTGTATACAGTATAAACCCCTTAGTTATCAAAAAATACCTCGGTGGTAGAAGTTATAATGCTGGGGTTGGTACTGCTAGAATTGAAGACCAGCTTGGATTTTTACTCTATTTAGAACGAATTAAAAAATTACCAAAACATGTTATATTAGGACTTGATTTTTATTCTTTTAATCAAAATGTAGAAACAAATAAATACTTTTTAATCAATAAAGAACTAAATTTTTTGCAAAAGCAAGTCAGTAATGATTTATATTTTGCGAAATTTTTATCCATTGATGCACTTCGTGCCTCATACAAAACATTAGGAAATTTTTTAAAAAACTCTAAAGACAAGCCTCGTTTTAACACTTATGGATCATATATTGGAACAGAAGAAGTTTTCACTTATTATCCAAAACATATAAAAAACTTAACCTTTACTCAAAAAGAAGTTGAAAAAGGTTATCGTCCCATTAAGACTATTAAATATGAAATAATAAGTGAAAAAAGAATGCAGTATGTCCAAGATATTGTCTCTCTTTGTCAACGAAACAATATAATATGTACTGTTTTCACAACGCCCTTAAGTACGCAAATACTTTCTAAAATAACATCAGAGCCACGTTTCACCTCTGTCTTACAAAAATTTAAATATAAACTTTCAACTATCACAGAATATTATGACTTTTTAACAGATAATTATATTACTGAAAATAGGTTCTTTTTTGGAGGTGACACTATGCACACGACAACCTTTGCTGGAAACTTAATCTTAGCGCGTCTTTTTAATGATAAAAATATTTCTTTACCTAAGAATTTTGGTGTTTTTGTACCCAAGAAAGAAGTTCGTCCTTAGTCTTTTTAAAGAACTCTTTTCGTTTGACTTCTTCAAGAGGTATCATTTTATTAATCTGAATCTTTTCATCACTAATACTTCTCCATCTTTTTGATGATGCAAAAAGGCTGTCTGCAAAAAATGTCATTGTAGGCGTCCCAACCATTGCGGCTAAATGATAGGTTCCTGTTGATGTTGAGACAAACAGTTTAAAAGAACTTATAAGGCTTGCAAAGTCCATTATGCTTCCTTTAGATTTATACAATACAACATCTTTTAAAGAAGCCTCTTGCACTGTGTCATACAGATTATCTTCACCTGGTCCAAAGGTAAATACAACTTGGATTTTTTCATTATCTACAATCTCTTTAGCTAATTCAATGTACTCATTAATCGTCCAATTGGCATCTGAAGAGCCCCCAAAACCTGGATGGAAAGCTATAAGTTTTTTAGTTTTATCTATCTTATATTTTTTACAAAAGTCTTTAAAAATTGTATTGTTTTTCATTTTTATTAAAGGAGAGGGGAAGTCTAGTTTAATCTCAGGAAATAGCTCCTTACTTAGTTGAAGGTTATACTCAAACTCTGCCATTTCTACACGTGAACGTCTCTGTTTTACTCGTCTATTATAAAAAACCTGTGCTATTTTTGTTGCAGGGGCTATACGAATCTTAATACCTGCTAAAAACTGAGAGAATGCTACTTTAGTGTTAGAAAAAAGGGTGATTGAAGCATCTACATTAGCTTTTTTCAGCTTTTTTGAAAGTTCAAAAGCGGACTGAGTATCATCAACAATTACCTCATCTATAAAGGGCATTTCTTCAGCTAAGTTTTTATTCAAAGGAGAAACACAGGCTATGATTTTATTTTTAGGGTTATGCTGTTTGAGAACATACAGTGTTGGCAAAGCCGTAATAAAATCACCCAATTTATCATTACGAACTACGAGTATATTCATCATTTCACCTCATTATCAGCTTGTTTTGCTAGAATTATATCTAATTTAATATATAAGGATTTTACCCATGAAAGGCATTATTTTAGCCGGTGGAAGTGGTACACGTCTGTACCCAATCACAAAAGGCATATCTAAGCAGCTCGCGCCTATTTATGATAAACCCATGATTTATTATCCCCTTTCTGTTTTAATGCTTTCTGGGATTAAAGAAGTCCTTATTATCTCTACCCCTACTGATCTTCCTCGATTTAAAGAACTTTTAGGTGATGGCACGGATATTGGAATGAAATTTGAATACATCATCCAACCTTCACCTGATGGGCTTGCACAGGCATTTATTTTAGGAGAAGACTTTATTGGTACAGATGATGTTTGTCTTGTACTGGGTGACAATATCTTTCATGGTGGTGGACTGGGTAAACTTTTGGCTCAATCGGTTAAAAACGTACAAGAAGAAAAAAAAGCAACGGTTTTTGGTTATTACGTCACTGATCCTGAACGTTATGGGGTTGTTGACTTTGATCAAAAAGGAAATGCCCTTAGTATTGAAGAAAAACCTGAAGAACCTAAAAGTAATTATGCGGTTGTAGGTCTGTATTTCTACCCTAATGATGTCATTGACGTGGCAAAAAATGTTAAACCTTCACATAGAGGTGAACTTGAAATCACTACAGTTAATCAGCACTACTTACAAAAAAACTCGCTAAAGGTTGAACTGATGGGTCGCGGTTATGCTTGGCTTGATACAGGTACGCACGACAGTCTTTTAGAAGCAGGTCAGTTTATTCAAACTATTGAAAAACGTCAAGGGCTTAAGGTTGCTTGTTTAGAAGAGATAGCCTTTGAGATGGGTTATATCAATAAAGAGCAACTGATTAAACTTGCCCAACCCTTAAAGAAAAATCAATACGGACAGTACCTTTTGCGTCGTGCCCAAGAAGGTTCTGGAATTCGATGAAGTTTATAAGAACTGAAATTCCTGATGTTGTTATAATTGAACCCCAAGTCCATGGAGATGCTAGAGGGTATTTTATTGAAACATTTAGACAAGATAAATTAGAAGAATTTTTAGGTTTTAAGCTTAACTTTGTTCAAGATAATGAATCAAAATCAAATAAGGGTGTCTTACGTGGTCTTCATTATCAATTGCATCCTGCTTCACAAACTAAACTTGTGCGTGTAATTGCTGGTTCTGTTTTAGATATTGCCGTTGACACTAGAAAAGGTTCACCTAGTTTTGGAGAAACTGTTGCCATTGAGTTAAGTGCGAAAAATAAACGTCAACTTTTGGTTCCACGTGGTTTTGCTCATGGGTTTTTAGTCTTAGAAGATGAAACAATTTTTGCCTATAAGGTAGATAACTACTACTCACCTGAAAATGACAAAGGAATGGCATTTGATGATCCTGCTTTAAATATAGACTGGAAGTTTGATAGAAGTGATTTAAATTTATCTGACAAAGACACTAAACAACCTCTTTTTAAAGATGCTGAACTCTTTGACTATAAGATAGACCTTTATGAATAAAAAAATCTTAGTAACAGGAAGTAATGGTCAGCTTGGAAGTGAACTTAAAGCACTCTCATCAAATTATAAAGACTATGATTTTACCTTTGTAGATAGAACTGCTTTAGACCTAAGTAACTTATGTAAAATGGAAGACTTTTTTGACACTAAAACCTTTGATGTTATTATTAATTGTGCTGCGTACACCGCTGTAGATAAGGCTGAAAATGACACTGAATCTGCAAACACTGTTAATAACAAGGGTGTGAATTTGCTTTCTAAGATAGCTAAGAATAAAGGTATTTCGCTTATTCACATCTCTACAGATTATGTTTTTGATGGTAAGAATTTTTCTCCTTACCTTGAAACAGATAAAATTAACCCTCAAAGTGTTTATGGAAAGACAAAATCTGATGGAGAAGAAGCTATTTTAAAAGTTGGAGCTAAAAACACCATTATTATTCGTACATCATGGGTATATTCAAGTTTTGGTAATAACTTTGTCAAAACAATGCTTCGCTTAGGAAAAGAGAAAGATGAACTTGGCGTAATTTTTGATCAGATAGGTACACCCACTTATGCTAGAGACCTTGCGAAGAGTATCTTAGATATTATTGCAAATCTTCACAATGAAGCACCTGAAATTTACCATTATTCTAATGAGGGTGTCTGTTCATGGTATGACTTTGCTAAAACAATTTTTGAACTTTCTCATATTCAATGCAAGGTCAATCCCATTGAAACCTCGCAGTACCCCACACCAGCACAACGTCCGTACTACTCTCTACTAAACAAATCGAAAATCAAGAAACACTTCAAACTTGAGATTCCTTATTGGAAAAAATCTCTTAGTGATTGCATCACTAAAATTATAAGTTATGAGTGCTAAATGATGAGTGAAAAAAACATTACCTTAAACAAATCATTTCAATTTGCTATTAGAATAGTAAACTTATACAAATAT
Source organism: Campylobacterales bacterium (assembly GCA_024280035.1). Lineage (GTDB taxonomy): Bacteria > Campylobacterota > Campylobacteria > Campylobacterales > Sulfurimonadaceae. Next base: position 11,128 of record JAJRQV010000022.1, on the reverse strand, counting down.
CTTTGTGAAAATAAAGAAGAGTATATACTTTCAAAACAACTTTTAAGAGCAGGTACTTCAATAAGGGCAAACATAAACGAAGCTCAAGCAAAGGAAATATAAACTTGGAAGCACTCAACACTCAACATTCAACATTAAACACTATACTTGTAACAGGCTGTGCCGGTTTTATCGGTTCAAACTTTGTCCCCTACTTTTTAGAAAAATATCCAAATTATCGCATCATTAACTTAGACCTATTAACCTATGCAGGAAACTTGAACAACCTAAGTGAAGTTGACGACATCCTCAATAATTCAACACTACAAAATGATCGTTATCATTTTATAAAGGGTGATATTTGTAACCGTGATTTAGTGGAGTTTATCTTTGATGAGTATGATGTAAGAGGTGTAATTCACTTTGCAGCAGAGTCTCATGTAGATAACTCTATTAAAAATCCTGGTGTTTTTATTGAGACAAATGTAAACGGCACATTTACGCTTTTAGATGTGGCATATAAAAAATGGATGGAGGAGCCATTCAAGTATCGTGAACGATACTTAAATCGCGTGTTAAGTGATGAGTGTTTAGTGGTGAATGAAAAGGAAAAAACCAACTCAAAACTAAACACTAAACATTCACCATTCAAGGAACAAGCTCCTCGTTTCCACCATATTTCAACAGATGAAGTTTATGGAACACTGAATGAAACCGACCTCTTTACCGAAGAGACCCCTTATGCTCCAAACAGCCCATATTCAGCTTCTAAGGCATCGAGTGACATGATTGTACGTTCTTATCAAGAGACCTATGGAATGAATACTGTAATTACCAACTGTTCAAATAATTACGGACCTAAACAACATGATGAGAAACTTATTCCTACTATTATTCGTAAATGTTTAGCAGGTGAAAGTATCCCTATTTATGGAGACGGTAAAAACATTAGAGACTGGTTGTATGTGCTTGACCACTGTAAGGGTATAGATCTAGTTTATCACACAGGTAAAGAGGCAAATGTTTATAATATTGGCGGTCGTAATGAGAGAACTAACTTACAAATTGTAGATGCTATTTGTACAATTTTAGATAAAAAAGTTCCAACTACTACAAACCATCAACTAAAAACTAAAAATCTTAAGTCATATAAGGATTTAATTACTTTTGTGCAAGACCGAGCCGGTCATGATAGACGTTACGCGATTGATGCTACTAAACTAGAAAATAAGCTTGGTTGGAAAGCTGACGAGAACTTTGATACAGGTATTGTTAAAACAGTAGACTGGTATTTAAATAAGTACACAAAGGCATAAACATTTTTAAGTGGGATTCATACTCAGACCAACCTTATCAAATTAAGGACAGAGCCTTTAAAAAGCAGGAACGTCAAAAAGAGAAGTGGAGTCTAATTTATACTTTTTTATCTTCTCTTGTTATCTTTCCTTTTGCACTAATTTTTCTTCCACTTTTTAAGAAAAAAGAGATTAATACAAAAGATTTTTTTGGCATGAGTGTTAATCTAGATAAAGAGCCATCCCTTAGCCCTGAACTTATTAACGAACTTGGTGTAAAACATCTTTTAGTTCGTTTTCCCATGTCAGATATAAAAAACATTGAAAAGTACGTAGACTTTATTAGAAGTTTAAAAACTGAGTCTATCTTACTTAATGTGATGCAAGATCCTCATACTATTAAAGACTATTCTCAACTTCAAAATGACTTTGCCCTTATCTTTGAAAAGTTTTCTCCCTTGATTAAACTATTTCAAATTGGCACTACCATTAACCGTAGCAAATGGGGGTTTTTCTCCGTTAACCAATATCTTAAATTTTATCAAGTTGCCTACAAACTAAAAACTAAAAACTATCCCAACTTAAAACTTTTAGGCCCTTCTGTTATAGACTTTGAGTACCATTATGTTATTCATGCTCTATTTAATTTTTTCTCTTTAAAGTTTGATGCAATTTCTGCTTTACTGTATGTTGACAGACGTGGTGCTCCTGAAAACACACAATTAGGGATGGATCTTATCTCTAAAATCCATCTTCTTTTTGCATTTTCAACCATGTCACCAAAAAGCTCAAATGAAATTTACATTACTGAAACCAATTGGCCATTAACACAAACCGCACCTTATGCACCCACTTCTGAACATGAATGTATTAATGAAGAGTTATATGCTTCTTATATGGTTCGATACTACCTTTTAGCCTTATGCTCAAATATGGTTAAAACCGTCTACTGGCATCAACTCATTGCACCAGGATATGGTCTTATTGATAACAGAGATAAGAAAATTATTAAACGTTCTGCTTTTAACTCTTTTAAAACTATGGTGTCGATGCTTCAAGGCTCAAAAATCATCTCCTTTGAGCAACACAAGTTTTTTTATGAGATAATTGCAGAACAAAATGATGAATTTACTCAAGTACTCTGGTGTAATGGGGGTACTTTCGAGCTTAACTTTAAGCAAGATGTTGAAGTTGTTTCTAGCGATGGAGACATTTCTTATTCAACAAAAGTAAAACTAAGTGATGCACCAACTTACATAAGGGGAAGAGATGAACCATAGATACCTACAGACGATATGGGCACTTCTACTCTCTCTGTTTTTTATGATGAGTGTACGTATCTTTTTTCTTTTACGTTATCCAGAAGAGTTTACTTCCTTAAGTACAAGCGAACTGTTTCAGTCACTTTTTATGGGTCTACGTATTGATGTTATTTCACTTTTTACCTTTACTGGAATCTTCATACTTCTATTAACCCTACCTCTAAAGGTTCTTAATAAGACTAAATTACGCCAAAGTATCTCTTATCTTTGGGCTGCAATCTTAGTTATTATCACCTCTATCTCGATGAGTGATATTCTCTATTTTGAGTTTTCTCGTCGCCACCTCTCTTCTGAGGTCTTTAACCTTGGAAATGACACCGACTTAATCATAGGTATGGCATTTGGTTCTTTTCTACCTTATACTCTTGGTGCCATGCTATTCTCAGTTTTTGTCATCTACCTTTTTACACAAATTTTTCATCATAAGCTCGAACCAAGTAAAAGCCCTCTTAAGGCATGGATTACCTCCTTTGTAGTTCTCGTACTTATAATTGCTGGTATTCGAGGCACCGTTACTGGATCTAAGTCTATTGGTATTGCGGATGCCTTTTCTGTTAACAAGGTCTGTTCAGGAAACCTTGCTCTAAATGGTTTTTTCTGTGTTTATCGCGCCACAAAGAAGAAAAGCTCTCATGTTTTAATGGATACCACTGAGGCTATAAAAATTACCCAAGAGCTTTTAAAGACTTCAAATGCTCCTTTTTTAGACAAACATTTTCCTCTTATGCGTGCTTATACCAAGAGGCAGGTCAAAAAACATAATGTGGTTATTGTCTTACTCGAAGGTATGGGAGCTGAACATTTAGATGGTTTCACGCATTATCCAGAACTAAATGTCACTCCATATCTTAAAGAATTGTCTCAAAAAGGTCTTAAGTTTAATAACTTTTATTCTAATGGATACCGTAGTATTTTTGGAATCACCTCTGTTTATACAGGCATCTCTTTACCTTCAGGGTTTGACTACTTAGGTAAGGGGCTTGAACTTTCAAAACTCTCTTATCTTGGTAATATTGCCCAAGCTAATGGATATGACACCTTAGCTATGCAAGGGGCTAATAGGCGTTCATATCGGGTTGATGCCGTCAGCAATCTAGCTGGTTTTAAAAAATATTATGGGGCAGAAGACATTCCTAATAGTGAAGATGTTGAAGGAGACAGGCATGTTAAAACAGGAACGTATGATCATAACCTTCTTCAGTTTTATCATAATAAACTCAATCAATTAAAAGAACCTTTTTTAGGTTTTGCCTTTACCTCAACAACACACAGTGATTTTCATCTACCTTCATCAAAGTATGAACGTTTCCCTATGGACTTAAAAAATTATAATGGTTATTTAAATGCCTTAATTTATACTGATTCTGCTATTAAAAGATTTATGAAAAAATGTGAAAAAGAGACTTGGTTTGATAACACAATTTTCATCTTTACCTCAGACCATGGTTCAGGAGATGCAGCCAATCCAATCAGTAAAAAACATAGAGGTGAGTTTACATCTTTAGCTTCAATTGAGCACTTTAGAATTCCACTTATCATATATGCTCCAAAGATTTTTAAAGCAAAAGAGATCAATACCTTAGGTTCTCATGTAGATATTTTTCCTACAATTACCAACTATTTAGGATGGAAAGGTAACTTTACGGTATTAGGAAATTCTCTTTTTGATAAAGCGATAAAAAACCGTTTTGTACTTTTTAATGGGGGGCAAATTAATGGTTATATTCGTCCTCATGAATATCTTATGTATAATTTCAAAGACATCGTCGAAACCAATAGCTCAAATCCTCAAGCCTTACTCAAAGAGTTAAAAGCAGTAGATACAGCACAATCTTTTCTTCTTGAAAAAAACAGATGGTTTGATGATGAATATTATGATAGGCGTATATAAATGAAGATACTAATTATACTTCCAAATTGGTTAGGTGATGCACTTATGGCAACACCAGCGATTGAGCATCTTTGCAGCCTTTACCCTGAGGCCAAACTCACGTTTGTAGGCTCATACGTAGCCATAGAAGCGATTAAGTACCATCCTCAAGCAGAAGCTTCTTTTGTAGATAATACTAAGAAAGAAGGAAACCGTCTTAGTGCCACTTATAAGTTTGCTAAAAAGTTAGGTTCATTTGATATTGCAGTCACTTTTAGAACAAATATTTACAGCTCTTTAATGCTTAAATTCACTGCTTCAAAAATCACACTTGGGCGTAAGGCTTGGCATACTTTTTTACTTACAAATCCTCTTCACCTCTCAAGAGATATTCATCTTAGTAAACAATATAACAATTTAGTTAATGTCTTAGAAAACGAGCTTATTGAACCCCCGCTTAGTAAGCTTTATATTCCTAAACATAATTATGGCAAACCTAGCCTTGGAATTAATCCTGGAGCTACGTATGGTTCAGCTAAACGCTGGTACCCTGATAAGTTTGCTGAAGTGGCTAAGGCTTTTTCAGACAAATATCAAATCATTATTTTTGGTGGACCAGACGAAGTTGATGTGGGCGCTGATATTGAGAAACGTTTACAAGAGATGGGTATTACAAATTATCTTAATCTTGCTGGAAAAACTACTATTAAGGAGTTATGTTCTTATATTGGTGGTTTAGATGTTTTTATTACTAATGATAGTGGACCTATGCATGTTGCAGCTGCTTATCAAGTCCCAACTGTCGCTATTTTTGGACCAACTCGACATTTCGAAACCTGCCAATGGCAAAATGAAAAAAGTGTTATTGTAAGAAGAGATGATGTTCCCTGTGCACCATGTATGAAGAGAACTTGCCCACTAAAACATCATGAGTGTATGACTAAGATTGAAGCTAATGATGTGATTGAAGAAGTGAAGGTTTTGTTTGAAGTTTGAAGTTTGAAGGTTTTAGTAGTATGTTGGCTTCTCTCTTAAGAAAAGATTCTTCTCTTCTATAAACGAAAGACCAACAACTATAAACTAAATCTTAGAATCTAACTTTAAATCCTATATAGAACTCATCATTATATTCATAATCTCCACCGCGACCATCAAAGTCAGTATCAATATCTCTCCAACCAACAAAAATATTTGCTTGCTCTATAATCTGTACACCAACTTCAAGGCGTTTTTCCATATATTTATCAGCATCTTTAAATGAGAGTACTGAAGGAGCATAATCAAAATAACCCGCAACTACAACAGGAATAGTACCTTCAATAGGAAGAGTATAAACGACTTCAATACCAATAGGCACTGCCGCATGCGTAAGGTTTGAAACCTTAGTGTATGTCCCTTTAGCACCAATACCAAAACGCATACCATCAATCCCTGTAACATCTTGACGAAGTTTAAAACCTGCATAAATAAGAGGGTCTGTACTCTCTTTATTATCCACATCTAAAAGCCCCATCGTTAAGAAATAGGTATCGGGATAATCCGACTGATTTAACTCACCAAGGTCAATATTAGCCTGGAGTTCGATATCGTCACTGTTTAAGTTTACTAATGCATCATGTTGTGCAAAAAGTGCTCCTGCTAAAGCAAGAGATAATAATAATTTTTTTAGCATGTACTGCTGTCCTTTATTCGTTCTATGGTTTTTGTTGTGCTTTTTCCATCAACAAAGTCCACGAGTTTTAATTCACTAGCAAATTCTGTTCCGACAACAGCTTTGCCTTCGTAATCCCCACCCTTTACCAAAACATCTGGTCTTATCATTTGAATTAAATCATGGGGTGTCTCTTCTGAGAAAATCACCACATAATCTACAACTTCTAATGCCGCAAGAAGATACGCTCTATCATACTCAGGATTGACAGGTCGAGTGGGACCCTTAAGTTTAGTTACCGAAGCGTCAGCATTTAAACCAACAATTAAAATATCACCAAAACTCTTCGCCACTTCTAAGTATTTCACATGCCCAAGATGTAAAATATCAAAACAGCCATTCGTAAACACTACTTTTTGTTTTCTATTTTTTGCAGATAAGACACATTTTTCCAGCTCTTGTCTTGTTTTAATATGCATATCTGAGCTACTTTTATTAAGGGTTGATTCATACTCTTCAATCTCATCCATTGTAGCCGTAGCTGAACCAATCTTACCCACAACAACAGCTGCTGCTGCATTAGCAAACTTAGCCGAATTGACAAGATCTAAACCACTTGACATGGCAAATGCAAGAGAGGCAATAACAGTATCTCCTGCTCCCGTTACATCAAAGACTTCTCTGGCAACAGTAGGTACCTTATGCATCTCATCATCGAAAATTGCAATTCCATCTTCTGAAAGAGTAATCATTGAAAGTTCTAATTCACACTCTTTACGAAGCCACTCTCCTGCTTGAAGTAAAGATTCATCATCTTTAATATCAATCCCAGTTGCTTCACAAGCCTCTTTTTTATTAGGTGTTAAAAAGTGAGCACCCTTGTATTTTGAGTAATCTGTTCCCTTAGGATCAACCAAAACTTTTTTGTTTTGAGTCTTAGCCAAACTAATAATCTCTTGACATAAAGCAGAGGTTAAAACACCCTTTCCATAATCAGAAAGAATTATCATGTCATAAAGAAAAAGATCTTTTTTAATAGCCCTAATAATCTTCTCAACAGAGACACTTGTAATATCTTCTTTTGACTCTTTGTCATAACGAAGAATCTGCTGATTTGAAGCGATAACACGTGACTTTTTAGAGGTTTGCCTTCCCTCTTGTGTTACTAAACCTTCTGTCTTTATACCTCGGCTTTTAAGCATCATTAGAAGTTCTTTACCAATCTCATCTTGACCAATAACAGAGGCTACACTCACACTTGCACCTAAGGCATGTAAGTTATTTACCACATTACCTGCACCACCAAGAACAGAAGTCTCTTTGGCTACATTCACAACTTGAACAGGAGCTTCAGGTGAGATTCTATCTGTACTTCCCCAGAGGTAATGGTCAATCATTAAATCACCCACTACTAAGATATTAGGCTTAGAGTTACGTAAAGACTTCACCATTATTTTACTTCCGTCTCATAAATACGTTTTATCTCAGGAACATAAGCTTTAATGGCATCTTCCATTTCAAAGTTTGGCTTATACCCTAAGTTCTCTTTTGAAGTCTCAATATCAGCCTCAGTATGAAACTGATACGAACCAATAAAAGGATTAGGAATATACTCACAGGTGGCACAAGTGCCTAATTCTTTTTGCAAGATATCAACAATATCTTGAAAAGAACGTGCTTTTCCTGTTCCTACATTATAAACTCCCGACTTCTTAGGATGCATCGCTTTGACATTAGCTTGGATAATATCTTCGATATAAATAAAATCTCTTAAAATCTTGTCAGAATCTACAAAAAGTTTAGGATTTTTTCCAGAAAGAAGTTGGTGTCCAAACTGAATAACCATCGAAGCAGTTGTATTTTTATAATATTCTCTAGCTCCATACACATTAAAATAACGAAGCCCTACAATTGAGATATCTGCTGTTTTAATATACTCACGAGAGAGGTGGTCCATAGAGAGTTTAGAAAACCCATACACATTTGCTGGTGCTTCACGTCCTACTCTTTGAGGTGATTCAGCATTTCCATAAGTTGCAGCAGAACTCGCATAAATCATATTAGCCCCATGCTCAATTGCCATTTCAAGAAGGTCTTTATAAGCATTTACATTTGTTTTAATCATAAGGTCTTGCTCTAATGCAGTCGTATCTGAGATAGCTGCTTCATGAAAGATATAATCAAATTTATAATTTTCTTCAAGATTTTTCATCCCCTTAGAATCATTAATATCACCAGAGATAATTTCTCCTGTAAAACCTAAAAGGTTTTTAAAATGCCCAAAAGATTTTAAGTTACCATTAGAAAGAGTCTCACCACTTCGAAAAGAGTCATATACAACCACTTTTGCTTTAGGATGGTTCTTTTGAAAATAAAAAGCTAAATTAGAGCCAATAAACCCTGCTCCACCCGTAATTAGGATTGTTTTTCCATCTAAATCTTTATCTGTATATTTCATAAATTTACCTTCATTATTCGTAATAATGTGATTTTATCTAAGATGAGTTAATACGAAGGTAAATTTTTTACTATAAATTCTTAACATCCTTATAAGTCTCTCACTTTATAATTGCAAATAAATTACATAATAGGATAATACAATGAAAAAACTTACACTTGCTCTTTTAATCGCTGGAACATCACTAATGGCAGCTGATGGTACTACACTTTACAAAAAATGTGCAGCTTGTCACGGTCAAAAAGCAGAGAAAAAAGCCTTAGGTAAATCAGAAATTATTGCGGGTTGGGATGTTGCTAAAATTGAAACAAGCCTAAAAGGTTACAAAGCAGGTACATTAAATGTTCATGGTATGGGTGCAGTTATGAAGGGGCAAGTCGCTCCTTATTCTGAAGCTGACATCAAAGTTGTTGCACAGTATATCCATGGTTTAAAATAAAACTATCTTCGGGGTCACCCCGAATTCACACTCTTCTTAGACTTCTACTTAAAAAATAAAACATAAAAACACCCGAGATATCAACCAATAAATCAAGTAACTCAAAACAGCGATTCGATAAAAAATACTGCACGACTTCAATCAAAAAACCATATGCAAATAGAACTACAAAAGCATTTTTAATTGTAGGCTGATACCCATTATCTAAGAAAAAAGCTAAAACAAAAAAGCAACAAAATGGTTAATGATTCCACTTATTGAGACGACTTCAGGTAAGTTGTCATAATTAGGTAAAAAAGCAATAGCAGCAATAACTATCACAAAAAAAACAAACATAAACTTTGAAAATAAACGTACTTGAGGAAGCTTAAGAAGTTTTTGCATTAATCAGCAGGCTTATAAGATTTTTTTCTTCTTTCTGTTTCAGCAGCTTCATTAAGAGACTCTTCTCCATCATCATGAACCGAGTCCATCATACGTTTTTCATCATCAAACTGACCATTTTTAATTGCCCACATTATCCCAATAAGAGCAATTGCACCTAAGAAAAGAGAGACACTTAACATCATTGTAACAATACCGCTGTTCATTAAAATCCTTCATATTTTTGGGTTATGAGGGGATGGGGGAAAGGGGTAATGAGCAAGAGCAGGTCAAGAGCACTAAGCTCCATTACCTCTTCTTCACATTACCACTTTACCCTGCAAAGCACACATTCACCCATCAACACCTCTTATCTATTCCACTTCCATTTAATACGAATTGAGTTCCCCACCACTAATAAAGAACTTAATGACATGGAAATTGCTGCGATTAGTGGAATAATAAAGCCTGCCATTGCAAGTGGTATTGTTATAGCATTATACACCAAAGATATTGCAAGGTTCTGTTTCACTAAACTAAAGGTACGTTTTGAAATTAAAAAGGCCTCTTTTAAACTTTTTAAAGAGTCATTTAAAAGCACGACATCAGAGATATCAATAGCAATATCTGAGCCTGAACCCATAGCAATCCCAATATTCGCATGAGCTAAGGCAAGTACATCATTTACCCCATCCCCTACCATAACACTAACCTTATTAGAGTGTTTTTTAACAAAGTCTGCCTTATCTTCAGGAGAGAGTTCAGCATACACATTTTTTATACCTACCTCATCAGCAATAAAAGAAGCTGATTTTTCATGGTCTCCTGTTAACATAAACACTTCAATATTTGAACGTTTACACATCTGTAGAAGTCCATTAATACCCTCTTTGGGTCTGTCTCTAAGTTCATAATAAGAGACTAAAACATTATCAACTGCAAAAAAGTAAAGTGAGAAATCCGAAGAAACATTAACCTCAATCCCAGACTCTCTCATAAATTCAGCATTTCCACCTAAAACTGTTTTTCCCTCATATACAGCAGCCATACCACGAGAAGGAACCTGTTTACTTGAGCAGAGTTTATATGGACGGAGTGCTTCATCTTCTGTTTTAAGATATGCAGATAAAGCCTGAGAAAGAGGATGTAAAGAGGAGTCACACAAGGCTAATAAAAGTGCTTTATCTTCTTTTTCAAAACTCTGTGAGCTTACCACTTCTGGTTTACCACGTGTAATCGTTCCAGTTTTGTCTAAGATTAATATTTCAGTTTTTGCCATTGTTTCAAGCATCGCAGCTTCTTTAAAAAGAATCCCTCGTTTTCCACCAAGACTTAAACCAATCAGAGTTGCAACCGGTGTTGCCAAAGCAAGAGCACAAGGGCAGGCAATTACAATCACGGAAATTCCCACCATAAAGGAGCGGTCAAAAGAGTTATCTAATAATAACCATCCTATAAAAGTCAATAAGGCTAAGACTAAGATAGCGGTTGAAAAATGCCCTGAAATTTTGTTCGCAATCATCTCAATACGAGGTTTTTTACTCATTGCCGAATCCAGCATTGAAACTAGATTAGATAAGGTCGAAGAAGAGAAATCCTTAAGTGCCCTGTAATGAAAACGTGTATCCACACAGACCGTACCCGAGATAATCTTATCTCCTATTTTTTTATAAATAGGACGGCTCTCCCCGCTTAGACTTGACTCATCAAAATACCCTTCACCCTCTAAAACTTCACCATCAAGAGCTGCT
>JAJRQV010000021.1 GCA_024280035.1 Campylobacterales bacterium | reverse complement strand
TTTTGAATCCCCTATGTATACCATTCCATCACTCCAGCATAAATCTTGTTAAAGAGGTCGAAATTATAAGAGAGGCTTACTTAAAGGTGGGTAAAACAGAGTTTCCATAAGGTTAAACAGTAGAATTTGACCCTAAAAAAATTATAAGAACTGCCGATTGTATCTTTAATATAAAAAGATAAAGAAGAGTGGAACTTATTTTGCTTGATATTTTTAGATAGATAGAGTTGCAGTCAATTACGGAGGGTACATATGCGTACTACACTTAGTGGATATTATAGAAACTTACAATTTGATCAGAGTAAAACAGCCAAAGAGTTGTTTGATGTTACCAAACAGATATCTTCTGGGCAAAAAATAGAGTTTGCCTATGAGGATACATCTACTTTTATTGATACGGTTCGCTTAGATAATGAGGTTACTACACTTACACAAAGTAGCCAAAATGCACAAAGAGCCTTACAATTTAGTACCAATACGGATAGTACAATGAATGAGATGACCAAGATTTTAGACTCGATGAAAACCGATCTTATTTATGCTTCTAATGGTGTTCACTCTAGAGAAAGTTTAGATGCTATCGCCTTAGAATTACGGGGTTTAGAAGAGAACATGAAGCAGTTGGCAAATACATCTGTTGATGGGCAATATCTTTTTTCAGGCACACAAACAAGAACAAAACCAATTGATTCGAATGGTGTTTACCAAGGTAATGATGGTGATTTGAATGCTCACCTTGGTTCAAATTTAGAACAAAAATATAATGTGAGTGGCGGGGATCTGTTCTTAGGTGCCGAAAATGGAACAAAAAGAGAAATTACAACAAATATTGCCTTACTAGATGCTACTACAGGGGAATATGCTCAAACTAACACAACATTAGAAAATATTACTGGTTCAACTGCTGATCAGTTTTTTTATATTCGTGGTGTTAATAGTGATGGGACAAGCTTTAATAATAAAGTTTCTATTCCGAGTACGGGAACAGTAGATGATATTTTATTAGCAGTTGAAAACTCATATAAAATAAATGTAGATGGCAGTACTACTGTTGATGTTAGTCTTGATAGTAAAGGTGCTATTGTTGTGACAGACAAGATAAGTGGCTCAAGTAAACTTGATTTTCATATGGTTGCGGGGGATGATGTTTCAGACATTGATAATTTAGTGCCTACAACAGGATTAGAGTTTATGAAAAGTGGTTTAACACCTACTGCAGTAGCAACAGGTACACAAGGCTCAATTTATGATAGAACTTTTTTTGCAAAAGAGGGCTCAATTATAGAGTCTAATGTGTCTCAAGTGGCAAAAACAGGTGCTACTGATATTAATGGAGATGACATTAGTAATAATTTTGCCGTTGATTCTACACGCTTAAGTGATGTTTTCACCTCGCCTATGACAAGCCTTCATCTTGAAGGAAAACATTTAGATGGGACAACATATAATCTTGATTTATACTTTACGGGTGCAGCCGTTAGTGTAAATGGAACGTATAATAATGGTGGTACAGCAGTTAATTATAATGTAGCTGATGGAAATGGTTCAGATACTGCTCCTAGTGATATGACCTACAGACAGCTTATGGATGTTGTTAATATGGCTATTAATCAAGAAATTCCTGCTGACAATGCAGCAGGCTATAGGGCTTCTATTGATAGCTCTAATGCCAACTCAACTGTTGAACTCACATATGATGGAAAAATTACATTTGAAGATAAAAATACAAATCCAACCTTAGCAGACATTTCCATTTATGATGCAACATCAGATACCTTTGCTGCAGTGGGAAGTACGGGTTCTATTGTAGGTTCTATGGCAACTTTTAATAGCAACAATGCCTTAACAATTTCTGACCCTAAAACAGACTTTTTTAAGCAGATTGATGATTTAATCACTTCTGTTGAATTGGGGCGCGTTGGTGTAGATGGAAATGGTAATGACCCAAGAAATGTAGGGATTGAGAATTCTATTCAAGTAATTGATGATTTATTAGCACACTTAGGAAATCAACATGCAGTAGCAGGGACACAATCCCAAACATTAACACGCACCTATGATAGAACAGAAATGTTAATTATCACAACGCAAACACTTCGTTCTGAGACTATAGACGTTGACCTTGCGGAGGCTTCTTTAGAATTAAAACAGTTAGAATTGAATTATGAAGCAATGCTTTCAACCGTTTCAAGAATTACCCAACTCTCTTTGGTGAATTATTTATAGCCATATTTTTAGTCTCATGGTATGAAACTTGCTATAATTACGTAATTTAAACAAGGACTTTTTCATTTTACGTAATATACTTTTTATTATAGGCGCAGGCCTTTTATCTTATTTTACCCTCTCGAGTTATTTAACAAGTGCTGATGTTGTAGGTTCTCTTGGGTCTATCTTAGGTACTTTAAACAATCAAAGTTTTGGTTTTTTATCTTATGTATACCCTTTAGGTCTAATGCTTGCTCTTTCCTTATGGTACAAAACTCCGGGTTTTACCCTAAGACGGGTTGAACTAACGCTTTCATCAATATTGCTATTTTTTACATTAACAATTTTTCAAGCATTAGTCAGTATAAGTGATTTACGTGGAAGCTTAGGCGGTAACTTTGTTGATTTTTTAGTCCCTTATATTGGTGTCTCTGGTGTATGGATTTTTTGGTTAATGAGTACCGTTTTAGGGGGAAGTATTTTTGCAGATAAAAGCCTTCATGAGATGGCGGCATTAATTCCAGCATTAGATTTAAAAAAGTACCTCCCCAAACGAAAACCTAAGCCGATAAAAGAAGAAATTGTTCAAGAACCGATTAAAACTAAAAACTCTGTTGTTGCAGAGCCGAGTCCAAGGCTTGAAGAAGTTCTTGAAATTGAAATACAAGAAGATGAGGCATTTATTCCTGAACCCCCCTCTTTATACCCTAATACGGAACGTCAAAAACCTTTAAAAAAAGAGACTAAAAAAGGAGATACAGTTGTTCCTGAACCTAAAAAGAAAACTATTGTTTCCATGGCATCTAAGGTTAAAGAAGAGAAACATGCCGTTATTGTTGAAGAACTAGAAGAGAATAAGCAGTTATTAGAGCAGATTGAAAAAGGAAAGGTTGAAAAACCTAAAGATTTTATATTACCTTCAGTAGAGTTCTTACAAAAACATATTGAAGTAGATGGAAGTGTAAATGAAGAAGAACTTGATGCTAAAATTCAAGATTTAATTGAAAAATTAGCCCACTTTAAGATTGATGGAGATGTTGTACGTACTTATGCAGGTCCAGTTGTTTCTACCTTTGAATTTAAACCCGCAGCAAACATCAAGGTTTCTAAAATCTTAAACCTTCAAGATGACCTTGCCATGGCACTTCGAGCACAAACAATTCGTATTCAAGCCCCCATTCCAGGAAAAGATGTTGTTGGTATTGAAATTCCAAATAAAAGTGTTGAAACGATTTATCTTAGAGAAATTTTTGAATCTAAACTTTTTAAAGAGTCCTCATCTCCTTTGACGATGGTTTTGGGAAAAGATATTGTAGGTAAACCTTTTATTACAGACCTTAAAAAACTTCCTCACCTTCTCATTGCAGGAACTACGGGTTCAGGTAAGTCAGTAGGGATTAACTCTATGATTCTTTCATTATTGTATAAAAACTCACCTGATAATTTAAAACTTCTTATGATTGACCCTAAGATGCTTGAGTTCTCTATTTATAATGATATTCCTCACCTTCTTACTCCTGTGATTACAAAGGCTAAACAGGCTATTGTTGCTTTAAATAACATGGTGACAGAGATGGAAAGACGTTATGGTCTAATGGCTGAAACACGTACTAAAAATATTGAAAACTATAATGAAAAAGCAAAAAAAGAGGGAGGAGAAGTTTTCCCTTATATTGTTGTGATTATTGATGAATTGGCTGACTTGATGATGACTTCAGGTAAAGATGTTGAATATTCAATTGCTCGTCTTGCACAGATGGCTAGAGCCTCGGGAATTCACCTTATTGTTGCAACACAAAGACCTTCTGTTGATGTGGTAACAGGTTTAATTAAAGCCAATCTTCCTTCTCGTATTTCATATAAAGTAGGGCAGAAAATTGATTCTAAAATTATTTTAGATCAGATGGGTGCTGAGTCATTATTGGGACGAGGAGATATGTTGTTTACACCTCCTGGGATGTCAGGTGTAGTTCGTCTGCATGCGCCCTGGTCATAAGAAGATGAGATTGAAAAGATTGTTGATTTTTTAAAATCACAAAGAGAAGCTAATTATGATAAACGCTTTTTATTAGAAGAGGGTGGTTTAAAATCAGATGCACCTAATATAGAAGGTGCTGAAGAGGAGTTAGATGAGCTTTATACTGAGGCAAGAGGTATTGTACTTTCAGATAAAAAGACCTCCATCTCCTACCTTCAAAGACGTCTTCAAATTGGTTATAATCGTTCCGCACGTATTATAGAACAGTTAGAAAACAATGGAGTGCTTTCTGCTCCAAATGCAAAAGGAAATAGGGAGATTTTAGTCTAATGAAAACATTATTACTTATACTGGTACTTTTAAGTGTTTCTGCCATAGCAAAAGAAGATGAAGCTTATACACACAAGCATAAGCCTTGTCTTTGTGATAAACCTGTAATCTTTGATGAAACGCCTATGGAAAAGGTTTTTGAGTTTAAAGGCAAGATATATAAGGTTTTAAAAGGGGATGATGTAAATCCTACAATTCTTTATGTTTTAGACACGAAAACAGATAAATTTATAAGAATTAAACAGAAGTGATTAGACTCAGTTATACTCAGTATAAAAATTATTTTATCTGCAAAATAGATAATATGAGTGAATTGAGTGTTCAGAGCCTTCAAAAACTAGAAAACTTTGCCCAAAAGCGTAGTGGTAAAATGGATTATCTTTCAGAATCATTCAAAATTCCTAAACGCATAGAAATTCACCACCTTCAAGAACTTTTTTTACTTATGGATATGAATGTATTTATTACACAAAAAGAACCTCAGATGCAGAGACTCGCAGATACAGCTACCATTAATTTTGGAAAATTCAAGGGTGCAAAATGGGTTGATTTAGATTAACATTATCTAAAATGGCTTTCTCAAAATATCAATTCTGATGCAAGGCAAACAGCATTAGCTGAAATACAGCGACGTAAAAAAGATGATACCCCTGCTAAAATAACGAAAACAATAAACTTTGGTAAACACAGGGGTGAGGTCTGGGATGAACTACCAAGTCCTTATCTTCAATGGGTCTGTGCAAACTTACAAGGAGAAGCACAAGATTTTGCTTCAAAAGTTTTAAAAAGACGTAATAGCAAAGCTTAAATTTTTAGATATAAAATACTTAATATGAATTAAAATTGATGTTTTTATTCTTAATCTAATATCTTTCACTTTCTATGATGAGATAGTCTAATAGAACTAATATAAGCGGGTTTTAATTTAAAGTGTATGAAAGTTTAGCATTGAGGGAAGGTCGAGTTTAGGAAAAACCTAAACTCTAAAAGAGTTTTTACTCTTCTTCTTCGATATCATAACCCGCTGCAAGTGCAGGGATTTCTTCCATCGCTTTTTTAACATCTAACATGCTGTCAAATAAGTCTTTTGGAATTGGTTTTTTATCAGTTCCACCATAAATAGCAAGTGTCATATCCATAGAAACCAGGTATCTTCTACCATCACCATACTCAACATAAATTACACGACATGGCATAAAACCACCGTAGTAACGAGAATGATTTAACATTTTTTTAGCAATACTTAAAGAACAAAATTCAGCAATTCTTGCATGTACAACTTTTTCAGGAGTTGGGTTTTCTGCTTCTGTAAGTCTGAACATGTTTTTTTCACCAACAAATCTCATGTTGTATTCGCCAGCTAATTCTTTCATATCATCACAGATATCTTCTTCTTTAAGTTCAGGGTCAGTAATTTCCCATTCTTTCATCATAGCTTGAGCGGGATCACCTGTTTCAGATAATTTAGCCATCATTTCTGCATAAGCATCTTGTGTCTTAGATGGGAATCCCATATAGGCAACACCCATTTTTGTCATAGTACAGCCACTCATCATAAATGTAGCCAGTAAAGGTAGAACTATCGCAACAATTGATTTTTTCATTGTTTCTCCTAAAAGTTAGTTTGGTGAACTTTAACATAAAGATTTAAACAAATGATAGTTTTTGGCTAGTTTGGGTTAATTTTAATCAGCCAGGTGAGTAGAATGGTTAAAGTGGCTATAAAGCCCTATTCTACGCTTGTAGTCTAACTTATGTTCTAAATAAATTGTGCTTATATATAAATAAGTAACAAATCGTAACATATTAACTTTTATTATATCTATAGCCGTATTGTTTTTCCCCATAAACTAGGCATATAACTTTAATTGTAACAAAGCTACTCAGTAGTTATAAATATATGTATATATTTGTAACACTTACTACTTTGTGTGCATATCTTAGTTATAATCACACAAATTATTTAACAGGAGTTATTATGGGTTTTTTACAAGACTATAAAGCACACGTTGCAGAGCGCGCAACCTTAGGCGTTCCACCACTTCCACTTTCTGCTGAGCAGACAGCTGAACTTATCGAGTTAATCAAGGCGGATTGTACTGAAGAGTTACTTGACCTTCTTACTAACCGTGTAGCTCCAGGTGTTGATGATTCTGCACAGGTAAAAGCTGCTTTTTTAAATGAAGTAGCTGCTGAAAATGTGAAAGTTGATGCAATTGCTCCTGAGAAAGCTGTTGAAATGATGGGTATGATGTTAGGTGGATTTAATGTTCTTCCTATGATTAATGCACTCTCTTCTTCTAATGCTGCTGTTGTTGATGCTGCCGTAACTGCTTTAAGCAAAACACTTCTTGTATATGATGCCTTTAATGATGTTGAAAAACTTCATAAAGAGGGAAATGCTGCAGCAACTAAAGTAATGACTTCATGGGCTAACGCTGAGTGGTTTACTCACAAGCCTGCTCTTGCAGAAGAGATTACTGTTACTGTATATAAAGTTCCAGGTGAAACAAATACAGATGACCTTTCTCCAGCATCAGAAGCGTTTACACGTTCAGATATTCCTGTTCATGCAAACTCTTTCTTAATTAATAAAATGGAAAAACCATTAGAAACTATCGCAGAACTTAAGAAAAAAGGTCATCCACTTTCTTATGTTGGTGATGTTGTGGGTACGGGTTCTTCACGTAAATCGGGTGTTAACTCGGTTCAATGGCACATGGGTGTAGATATCCCAGGTGTTCCTAATAAACGTACAGGTGGTGTTGTTCTTGGTGGAATTATTGCTCCAATCTTCTTCGCTACTTGTGAGGATTCAGGCGCGCTTCCATTAGAATTAGATGTTTCTAACATGGAAACGGGTGATGTTGTTACTATCTACCCTTACAAAGGTGAGGCACATAAAGATGGTAAATGTATCTCTACATTTAAACTAAACCCTAACACAATTACTGATGAAGTTCGTGCTGGTGGTCGTATTCCATTAATTATTGGTCGCGGTCTTACTTCTAAAGCACGAGCCTGTTTAGGTCTTGGTGCAACAGATGTTTTCTTAACTGCTGAACAACCGGCTGACAATGGTAAGGGGTATACTCTCGCACAAAAAATGGTAGGTAAGGCTTCAGGTCTTGCTGGCGTTCGTCCAGGTATGTATGTTGAACCAGAGATGAGTACAGTAGGTTCTCAAGATACAACAGGCCCAATGACACGTGATGAGATTAAAGAACTTGCTGCCTTAGGCTTTAATGCAGATTTAACCCTTCAATCTTTTTGTCATACAGCAGCTTACCCAAAACCAGTAGATGTTAAAATGCATGCTAACTTACCTGCATTTATCTCTAACCGTTCAGGTGTTGCACTTCGCCCAGGCGATGGTGTTATTCACTCATGGTTAAACAGAATGGTACTTCCAGATACAGTGGGTACAGGTGCGGATTCACATACGCGTTTCCCTCTTGGTATCTCTTTTCCTGGCGGTTCTGGTGTTGTTGCCTTTGCTGACGTAACGGGTGCTATGCCTTTAACAATGCCTGAATCAGTACTAGTACGTTTTTCAGGTGAAATGCAACCCGGTATCACTCTACGTGACCTTGTTAATGCTATTCCTTATGTTGCTATTGAAAAAGGTCTTTTAACGGTTCCTAAAGCCGGTAAGAAAAACATCTTTGCGGGTAGAATCTTAGAAATTGAAGGTCTTCCTGATCTTAAAGCAGAACAAGCATTTGAATTATCTGATGCATCTGCTGAGCGTTCTGCTGCGGCATGTACGGTTCTTTTAAATGAAGCACCTGTTGAAGAGTACTTAAAATCTAATGTTACACTTCTTGAAGCAATGATTAAAGATGGTTACGAAGATGCTACAACGATTCAACGTCGTGTTGATAAAATGAAAGCATGGTTAGCTAACCCGACATTAATGAAACCTGATGCTGATGCTGAATATGCTGCAGTAATCGAGATTGACTTAAATACAATTACAGTACCAATTCTTGCTTGTCCGAATGATCCCGATAATGTTAAACTTCTTTCTGAAGTAGCAGGAACTAAGATTGATGAAGTATTCTTAGGCTCTTGTATGACTAATATCGGTCACTACCGCGCTGCGGGTGAAGTGATGCGTGGGGAAACTAAAAATGCAGTTGAGAAGTTCTGGATTGTTCCACCCACTCGTATGGATGAACAACAACTAATCAACGAAGGTTATTATGATGTGTTTAAAGAGATTCATGCACAAACAGAGGTTCCAGGATGTTCATTATGTATGGGTAACCAGGCATCTGCTCGTGTAGGTTCTACAGTGTTCTCAACATCAACGCGTAACTTT
This sequence comes from Campylobacterales bacterium, assembly GCA_024280035.1. Lineage (GTDB taxonomy): Bacteria > Campylobacterota > Campylobacteria > Campylobacterales > Sulfurimonadaceae. The sequence goes on along the minus strand of JAJRQV010000021.1, from coordinate 4,753 downwards.
GATAACCGTCTTGGTAAAGGAACTCAAGTTTATCTTGGTTCTGCTGAACTTGCTGCGGTATGTTCTAAACTTGGTCGTATTCCAACACCTGCTGAGTACATGGACATCGTTCCTGCGAAGATTGAAGGTAAAGAAGATAAGATTTATAAATACCTTAATTTTAATGAAATTAAGGGTTATCACTTAGACAACCGTGAAATCGCTGAAAATAAATACGGCGTAACTGTTAAACCAGTTTAGTCTAAAATCCAAATAGCGGCGCAATTACTGCGTCGTTACGCTTGTCATGTACCGACGTACACTTCCTCGCTAGACTCCTTGTACTTAGACCACTCTTTGAATTTTATGAATTTCTATTTTATTGATTATTCAATAATAAAAGATTAGCTTTAAGTATAAGTGCATTACAATGCTTATGTATATGATTAAAAAATTTAATAAATAAAGGAAATATTATGGCAAAAGGTCAAAACGCAAAAAAAACAACTAAAACTGAGGGCAAAACTTTAAAAGAAAAACGAGCAGAGAAAAAGCTTAAAAAAGAAGGCAAGTAAACTCCTTTTTGGGCTTAGCCCTAAGCTAAAATTAAAATATCGGTGCAATTACTGCGTCGTTGACACCAGGGTCTTGGATAAATTATAAGAGTGTTAATGATTATGAAAAGTCTTTTAAAAAGAGGTATCAGAAGTTTTCTCCTGATGTGAACAGTGAAGAACTTCCATTTATTCAAGATGTCAAAGCCTTTCTAAATCAAAAAGACCAGTCTCATTTTGATAAATATTTTAATTATAATCAGAATATAGGTTTTGATTACGAAAAAGCTTAGAAGAGGTGGACTCTTAAAGCATCTCTTGAGGCTTTGTCAACTAAGGTAAAAAGAGTATCGATTTCATCTTTAAGAAAAGACTTTTTATGTCCTTTTACTTTTATAAACGTACAAGGATATGTATCTGTTAGGGTAAAGAACTTTTTGTAAAGTTGACTGTGTTTAAGCGCTTTTCCTGTTTTACTGTGGAAGTTTCGTTCTTCTAAACCTCCTCTTCTTGAGGGCAGTCCTAAAATGTTTTGACAGTCTGTATAAACAGATAATTCAGTAGTAATCTTTATGCTTTCTAGTGCCCACAGTAGGGTTTGAAGTTCGAGTTGTGTGGAGGATGTGTTTTCAAATTTTTTGACCTCTATTTGACTGATTTCATTTTTATCTGAAACGGTCATATAGGCACCAAATCCTACTTTTTTCTGAGGATTAACACTGCCGTCAGTAAAGAGTTTATTAATCATAAAAGGAATATACACTCTTCTATCTAAATCTTACGTAATTTTTATGCTAAAATCCATTTGTAAACAGAACAGACTTCTTGTATAAGCCCTCGCAGTCTAAAAAAGAGGTCTTATGTATTTTAATCGTGTTCATATCGAAGTTACTAATATTTGTGGTTTGGCATGCAGTTTTTGCCCACCAAAACTTCAACCTACAAAAACAATGTCACTAGATTTTTTTGAAACAGTACTTGTAGAACTCCAACCCTACACCAAGTCCCTTGCTTTTCATGTTATGGGCGACCCACTTACCCTTTCTAATCTTTTTGAGTATCTTGAACTTGCAAGTAAGCATGGATTTGAAGTAGAACTGACTACCAGTGGTTACTATCTTAAAAAGACACCAGTTGATGTTTTATTCCATCCTGATGTAAGACAATTAAACATCTCACTCAATAGTTATAATAAAAATAGTTTTGACCTAAGTTTTGAAGAATATATGGATGGGGTACTACGTGTTTGTAAGGATAAGCTTGAGAAGTATCCTAAGCCTTTTATTAATTTAAGGGTGTGGAATCTTGATGATGTCTTAAGTGAGGCTGAGTTTAATACGAAACTTTTTAAAAAAATAGAGAACTTTTTTGATACAGATATAAATATAGAAGCTATATATAAAGACAAGAATAAGTTACTTCGACTGGATTCTAAAGTACTCTTAAATTTTGATAACTATTTTGAGTGGCCCTCACTGAACAGCAGCCATGACAGTGACTTAAGCTGTTACGCACTCAAATCACATATTGGAATTCTTGCCGATGGTGCAGTAGTTCCTTGCTGTCTGGATGGTGAAGGTGTTATTAATCTGGGTAATTTGCATGATACTTCACTTAAAGAGGTGCTTAATGGACAAAGGACACAAAATATGATTGAAGGTTTTTCACAGGCAAAAGCAGTTGAAGAACTTTGTCGAAAATGTACCTATAAAGATCGTTTTAAAACAGCATCAGCTAAAACTTCCTAATATGCTAGAATTCGACTATAAAAACTGTATTGAGGAATTATGCAACTAGATGCAAAGATGATAGAAAAAATTGAGGTTTTATCAGAGTTGTTAGAACGCTCACCTGAAAAGGTTTTAGATGAGGCTTTGGACTTGTACTTGAAGGTTGAGCGTGAGAAACAGCTTGAGGATGATTTTGAAGAGCATAAAAAAGAGACCAATCTCTCTTATGATGAATTTTGGGATGATTTAGATTTTGATTAGGGCTGTTTTATGATTATTCTTGATTTTGAAACAAACTCAGCTAATGTTCATGATGTTATTGAGGTGGCTGCTTTTAAGGTAGCTAAAGAAGGAAGTGCTTATGTGGTTAAAGAGACCTTTCATCGGTATTATCTTTCGGCTTTTGAGGTGAACCCTTATGCCTTAGCGGTGCATCAACTCTCTCCTGATAGACTAGAACGTCTTAGAAAAGATGCAGATTATGAAGAATATTTTGAGGATGATGAGGACTTTGTTGAGTTTTGTAAAGATTCACAGACCTTAGTGGCACATAATATCTCTTTTGAACTGCGTCACCTAGGAAACCTTGTTAGTTTTGATAATCACATCTGCACCATGAAAGAAAATAAAAACATTGTTAAAGTCTTTAATGCTAAGGGAAGGATTAAAAACCCTAAGTTAATTGAGACTTGCGATTTTTATGGTATTGATTTTGATGATGATTTATATCATTCAGCTATTTATGATGTTACGAAGACTTTAGATATTTTAAACGCGATGTAAAGCAAGATTTCATGGAAATCTGTCTTTTTGAACTTCTATTTTTTTCTTAATTCAGTTGCTTAAATAGACTAAAACGACTCTAAAGTGTTTCTTCTTTATTTCTTTTTCTGATATATTATAAGTATTCATCATAAAAACATGTAAAACAATGACTTTGTCATAAAATTATGATATAACTACTCTTAGATATTCGTATCTGGATTCGGAGAGAATGATGCAGGCAAAAATAGCAAACTTTAATAAAATACGATTACTGTACCTTCAAATGGCTGATAATAGGTCAGGTTTTGAGGCGTTTACTCCGCATGTAAATGTGTATACTTCGGGAACAGCTCTCTCTTGTATTTTACACCTTCGCAATTATGATTTTTTAGTCTTAGATATGCTCCATAAAGAGAGTCTAGAAGTCTTACAAAGTTATAAGCAGTTTTTTCCTTGTCATTATGTTATTGCTTGTAGTTCTGAGCCTAAAATGATACATACAGCATTAGATAAAGGCGCTGATGCTATTTTATTGGATCCTACAGATGAAGAAGAGTGTGAAAGAGCCTTATATAAGGCAACTTCATTCTTAAATATGCAAGATATTTTTCAAGATAGGTATTATTTAGATGACCTTACTTCGGCTCAAAATACCTATTCTTTAGAAGAGAAGGTTAATTTAGTTGAAGAAGTGGCTTTGATTAGAATTTCACTTCGTAGTTTTAAGGCGTATCAGATGCATTATGGAAACGAAATTTCTAATCGCGTTCTGATTGAGTTTGGTGATGCTATTCGTATTAATCTTCCTATTAATGCAGAACTGTTTCGAACGAATGAAGATGAGTTCTCTATTTTATTAAATAATCCATCTCCCTCTCAAGAGAACATTCTCTCGGCACAAATCAAGGCTTTTTTCGAGCAAACCCCTATTGAGGTCGATGGTTTCTTGCTTAAAGTACATACCGCAATGGGAATAGCCACGGGTAAAAATATTATTCAAAAGGCTGAAATTGCATTTCAGAGGCAAAGGTTGGTTTCAGTATTGTCTCTTATGATAAAAATTCAGCCTTTATAAAAGCTCAGTATGAACATATAAAGTGGGTTAAAATTGTTCAAGAAGCTATTAGTGATGATAAGGTGATTGTCTATTTTCAACCTATTATGAGTAACCGCGATGCAACAGTCTCTAAGTATGAGGTTTTATGCCGAATAGAAGAAGATAAAGAGACGGTTTATCTACCACGTGATTTTCTGCCCTCAGCAATTTTAGCAGGAAGAATGTGTGACCTTACCCGTATTGTTATTGATAAATCGTTTAAATATTTTCAAGATAAAACCTGTTCTTTTTCTATTAATATTTCAAGAGAAGACTTTTTAGCAGAATATTTAGTAGATTACATCTCTTATAAATGTGATTATTATAATATTGAACCCAGTCGTTTAGATATTGAAGTCTTAGAAAATATTAGTTCTGAGTCAGCTAAGGGTTTTATCTCTCAAATAAACACCTTAAAAGAGTTAGGTTGTAATATTTCTATAGATGACTTTGGTGTAGATAGCTCTAATTTTGCCAGAATGATGCTAATTCAAGCAGAGGTTTTAAAAATAGATGGTAATTTTATTCAAGCCATGCCGTATGATAAAAATGCCAAAATTATAGTTCAAAATATTGTAGAGTTTTCTAAAGATATCGGGGCAAAAACTGTGGCAGAGTATGTTGATTCT
>JAJRQV010000020.1 GCA_024280035.1 Campylobacterales bacterium | reverse complement strand
TTTTCCTGCGGCTATTATTGATAGTATTTCGGTTCAAAAAACATATTCAGCAGATATGCCAGCGCAATTTGGTGGGGGTGCCATTGATATTAGAACAAAGAATATCCCTGATGACTTTTTTATGAATGCAAAGATTGAAACAACATATAATGATTTGTATACAGGTGAAACAGGTGCAGGTTATGATGGTGGGGATACGGACTGGACAGGTTTTGATGATGGTACACGGAAATTAAATAATATTATAAAAAATGCAGCTCTTTCTGATGTTAATGGTCAATCAAGTATTACAAATCGTGAATATTCTGCGATTATGGCACTTAATAAACTAGGAACACATGAAAAAGATGTTCCTTTAAGTGGAAAAATGAGTCTTAGTGTAGGTGATAAACTCATTGGTAAGGGATATGAAATGGGTTATACTGCTTCATATACTTATGAAAATAAATGGGATAAAATTGTTCGTGATAGAGCTGGTTATAACGCAGCAAGTGGTGTATTATTGAGTAAAAAAGAGTATTCAAGTTCAGAAACAACACGCAATACGATTAACCATAGTGCAATGTTTGCCTTTGGTTTAGATCTGGGTGAAGCGCACTCTATTAAGAGTACAACTTTTTATACTAAAAATACAACAGATATTACAAAACTCACGGATAAGGTAACAGAAAATGATGATAAGTTTAAAGACACCTATCTTTCATGGGTTGAACGTGATCTGATTCTTACTCAACTTGAGGGGGAGCATCGTTCATCAGAGTCTGATTATGGAAAACTAACCCTTAATTGGGCAGGTGATATTGCACGAGCAGAGCGTTATGAACCTGCAACACGTGAGTATTCATACAAGTTTAGTAATGCAGAACAAGTGTATTTATTAAATACAACAGGGGCAAACCAAGGTATTGATTATGAGTACAAAAACAATGAGTTAATTGATGATGTGTATAACTTAAAAGCTTCTCTTAAACATGATATTGAGTATGACAATGGTATGAAAACAAAAATAGAAGCGGGTGTGTACCGTTATGAAAAAGAGCGTGAAAGTGATACCTATCGTTATACTTATGCAGGTGAGCAAGCCTTCTTAAGTGATGTTAATATTATGTCTCAAGATATTGATTCGATTATTTCACAGCAAAATATTGGTCTGTATCTTTTAAGTTTACAAAGAAAGATTGACCCATCTGCGCCTGATAGTTATGAGGCAAAACACACTATTGACGCAGTTTATATCTCAACAGACATTCATTTAACAGACGCTTTTTTTGTAAATTTAGGTGTTCGTAAAGAAGATTCAATACAAACAACAAGTGTTCTAAAAATATCTGTTATTGAAGAGAATGAGTTGGTTTCTAATGAGAACTTTCCAGCCATTAATGCCACATACAAGTTTAGTGAGGGTATGCAGTTAAGAGCAGGTTATGGAAAATCAATCTCTAGACCTGATTTTAGAGAGTTTATTCCTTCAAGTTATTATGATGATAATTTAGATGTAAAGGTTCAGGGTAATTCAGATTTAACCTATGCCTTAATTGATGCTTATGATATTCGTTATGAGTGGTACTTTTCTCCTACAGAGATGATCTCTTTAGGCGTTTTTTATAAGGATATGCAAAACCCTATTGAAACGGTGTTAGATTCAAGTGCAGAAGGTGTTGTTTTTACCTTTGAAAATGCAAAAAGTGCAACACTTAGAGGTATTGAGTTAGACTTTAGAAAGAATTTTGCTTTTATTAATTCAAAACTTCAGAACTACTTTATTGCAGGAAATGGGAGTTTAATTGATTCTGAGGTTGAACTTGATCCTTCTAGTTTAGATGGGCAAGGCGGTATTTTAACTACAAACAATCGAGAGATGCAAGGGCAATCACCTTATGTTGTAAATGTTCAAGTGGGATATGATAATGTAGATAATGGTCGTTCCATTAGCCTTTTATATAATCGGGCAGGTGAACGTATTCGTTCTTTAGGTATTTCGGGGCAACCTGATGTGTATGAACAGCCTTTTGACCAATTAGACTTTGTATGGATTGAAGAGTTAAGATATGGCTTAAGTATCAAGTTTAGAGTGAAAAATATTTTGGACGAAGAGGTGCTTTGGACCCAAGACGATAAACCTGTAAATCAATATAAGATAGGACGTGATTATACTTTCTCACTTAATTGGAAGTACTAATTAATGATATGCAGTAGGATAGACTGTACTCATAATAGTGCAAGGAGATTAATCTCCACAGAGGCTCTTGAAACAAGAAAATTATATTATGAAAAACTCTTTGTCTTACTGTTTTTAGCACTTAATCTTTATGCCTATAACCTAGATGAAAAGACCTTTCTTATGTGGCAAGATGTTCCTGAAAACAAGGGAACCTTGCATACATGGAGGGGAGCAAAAGAGTATTGCGAAGAGCTTGATTTTTCAGGTTTTGATGACTGGTGGTTACCCAGTGAGCAAGAACTTATTAGCATAGTAGACCTTTCTCGACCTAACAATAGAAAAATTCAAAAAGGCTTTATCTACTTTAAACCACGTTATTATTGGACCTCAAGTACCTATGCTTGGAATGCTCCTCATGCCTGGGTAATCTCATTTAAAACAGGAAGTTCAAGTACGGTAAAAAAAGAAGATTTACTTCATGTAAGATGTGTTAGATGTTCAGATTTTAAGCTCTGTTTAGAAAACTTCTACAATAATTTTTAACTTCGTCTTATAATTTGATATACTTCAAGTAATTAAACTAAAGGAATTTTATATGCAAATCAATTATGGTCCATACATTATTAAAACTCATGAATTAGACAATAAACTTTCTGTTCAGGTGACAACTAGCCTAGGTGAAGTCAGTATGAGAGCAGAAAACAACCGTGCTCATGATTTCCCTAATGGTATCTGTTTTTATATTGAGAATTCGAGTAAAAAACCTGAACCTATGGGACTTAAAAAGTACTCATTTGGTGAATATACCTTTGTCTTAGGAATTAACAATACAGGAGAACTTTTTCTTTTTCATAGTGTAAAACTCAATATTGGAAAAAAAGTCATTGATGGTAAGGATACCCTTACTCTTGCTTTTTTAAAAGACCCTAAGGCGTAAAATAAAGTTTCTACTGTGTATAAATTAATGCGAAAACCTTTTGGTTTCGCATCTCTTTCTTATATATTATTATCTCACCTTTTTACAAGTATCTTATAAAACTTAAGCTGATATATAAACTTAGGTTACAGATGTCTCAAAAATGTCATTTGTTTGTTTCCCTTATGTACCTTTCAAGTAATCCTTGCTATCTACAATTTTGTATCTTTTCGGAGAAAATAGGGAATAAGGAAAAAACAATGACATATAAACTTATAGCAACTGCACTTTGTGGTCTGCTTAGTACTACTCTTTTCGCGGCAACAATGCCAGCAGAACAGAGTAAATCATCATGGTACATTGATGCTCAATCAAGTCTTGATGAAAAGATTGAGAATTTAAAGAAACGTTATAAGGCTAAGAACGTCATCCTATTTATAGGAGATGGAATGGGCATTTCAACAGTGAGTGCCGCACGCATTTTACAAGGGCAAAACCGTGGAGAAAGTGGTGAGGAAAACACACTTTCTTTTGGAACTTTTTCTTCAAGTGCCTTAGTGAAAACCTATAACACGAATGCTCAAACGCCAGATTCAGCAGGAACAATGACAGCAATGGTTTCTGGTGTTAAAACAAAAATGGGTGTTTTAGGTCTTTCAGATGAGACAAATAGAGCCGATTGTTTAAGTTCTATAAACACAGAAGTTCCGAGTATTTTAGAATTAGCAGAACGCAAAGGCCTTTCAACAGGTGTGGTTACAACGGCACGTTTAACCCACGCAACACCTGCCGCAACCTATGCGCATACGCCAGAACGTAATTGGGAAAACAATTCTCAACTAACACCAGAGGCACTTGAAAATGGATGTCAAGATATTGCTTCTCAATTTTTATTATTTTCAGATGGAGATGGGATTGATGTTGCTCTTGGTGGTGGGCGTAGAGAGTTTATGCCAAAAGAGATGATTGATGTAGAGGGTAAAAACGGTAAACGTACAGATGGAAGAGATCTTCGCCAAGAGTGGAAAGATGCCAATCCAAGAGGAAGTTATGTTGAGACCTTAGCTGAGTTTGATGCTGTAGATATGAGACATACTTCAAAACTTTTTGGACTCTTTAATTACTCTCATATGCAGTATGAATCAGATAGAAAAAATGATGTTGCAGGAGAACCTTCATTAACAATGATGACCCAAAAAGCCATTGAAGTTTTACAAAAAAACAGAAAAGGTTTTGTGCTTGTTGTTGAGTCGGGTCGTATTGATCATGCCCACCATGCAGGTAATGCTTATAATGCATTAACAGATACCATTGAACTCTCTAATGCAGTGGCTGTTGCAGACGAAATGACTTCTGATAGAGATACTCTTATCTTAGTTACAGCCGATCACTCGCATGTATTTACGATTGCAGGTTATCCCAAACGTGGTAATCCAATCTTAGGTAAGGTTCAAGGTATTGAGGCGGACGGTTCAGGTAAAACAACAGATGATTTAGCAGCAGATGATATGCCTTATACTACGGTAGGATATACCAATGGACGTGGTTTTATGGACTTAGGTGATGAAACTGATGCGGATGCTGCTTATAGTGAAGCTATTCATACCTCAGGACGTGTTGATCTTTCTGCCATCAATACGAATGCTGCAGGTTTTCACCAAGAAGCTGTTATTCCGAAGTCATCAGAAACCCATGCGGGTGAAGATGTGGGGCTTTATGCAAAAGGTCCAGGTTCTTTATATGTTAATGGGGTGATGGAGCAAAATGTGATCTTTCATGTTGTTAACAAAGCTGCTTCATTAGGAGGAAAATAAGATGAGAACAGTAACAAAAGTACTTTTATTAAGTTTAACAGCATCGCTTTTTTTAAGTGGATGTGGTGGAGGAGATACGCAAACAGAAGTTAGTTTAGAAGATACAAATATCTGGTATCAAGCTGGTGTTGAGCGCATAGAAACATCTAAACTTCAAGAATATATTACGGCACGTGGTGGTGCTAAAAATATTATCTTTTTTGTGGGTGATGGAATGGGAACGTCAACAGTTACAGCCGCTAGAATTCTTGAAGCACAACGTCGTGGGCAAAGTGGCGAAGAAAATATGCTCTCTTTTGATAACTTTCCAACAGTAGGTCTTTCTAAAACCTATAATACGAATGCCCAAACGCCAGATTCAGCGGGAACAATGACGGCTATGATGACAGGTGTGAAGTCAAAAGCAGGTGTTCTTTCTGTTTCAGAAGTGAGTGTAAGAGCCAACTGTGAAAGCTCAAAAGGACATGAAATCCTTACGGCTTTGGAGATGGCAGAAGATATTAATATGGCAACAGGGATTGTCTCAACTGCACGTATTACCCATGCTACTCCAGCAGCAACGTATGCGCATACACCTGAACGTAACTGGGAAAACAATGCCAAACTACCTCAAGAAGCTATCGATAATGGCTGTGAAGATATTGCTTCTCAGCTTCTTAGCTTTAATTATGGTGATGGTATTGATGTTGTTATGGGTGGTGGACGTAGAGAATTTATACCAACGACAACAATAGATATTGAGGGTAAAAATGGAAAACGTACGGATGGAAGAGACTTAAGACAAGAGTGGAAAACTGCAAACAAAGAGGGTGCTTATCTTGAAACTCAGGCTGACTTTGATGCTGTTGATACCGAAAGTACAGAAAAACTATTTGCTTTATTTAACTCTTCTCATATGTCATATGAAGAAGACAGAGTTAATGATATTGCGGGTGAACCCTCTTTATCCGAGATGACAGAAAAAGCCATAAATATCTTAGATAACAAAAATAATGGTTTCTTTTTAATGGTAGAGTCAGGTCGTATTGATCATGCCCACCATGCAGGAAATGCCTTTAATGCACTTTCTGATACGATTGAACTCTCTCGTGCAGTGGCTATTGCGGATGAATTAACAAATGATGAAGATACACTTATTATTGTTACTGCGGATCACTCTCATGTATTTACGATTGCGGGTTATCCAAAACGTGGAAACCCTATCTTAGGTAAGGTACAAGGGTTGGATGAACATGGTGCGCCAAAAGATGTAGATGATTTAGCCTCGGATGATCTTCCTTACACGACCTTAGGTTATGCTAATGGACGTGGGTTTATGGACTTAGGAGATGAAACAGATGCGGATGCGAGCTACGGAATTGATATTCATACCGGACGTGCAGACCTAAGTTATATAGATACGGCTTCAGCTGGATTTCACCAAGAAGCAACTGTTCCTCGTTCGTCTGAAACCCATGCAGGTGAAGATGTAGGTATTTATGCTAAAGGTCCGGGTTCACATCTATTAGCAGGTGTGAATGAGCAAAACATGATTTTTCATGTGATGGAACGTATGGCTAATTTAAGTGACGAAAAATAAAAAGGGCTTCGGCTCTTTTGTAAGGACTTTATAATGAAAAAATTACTTGTATGCGTTTTACTACTACTACAGTTTACAGTGTTTGCAGATGAAACATGCGAGAAAGGTGTAGGTGACAACTTTAAGGCTGAATATTCTATTTATTCAGGGTTTTTAACAAAAAAAGTGAATTATTATAGAGAGGGTTCACGGGTAGCTTATGAGTATCTATCGGTGGGGATGACAGAGGTGTGGACTAAACTTCCTAAAAACAGAGTCTCTTTAACACGGGTCTTTAATAATTATAAACGCAGTATTGAGTATGATACCATTGATTTAGAGATGGAAAATAGAAGAAGCTCATGGGCTTCACATAAAAATTTTTCTTTTATAAAAAATATTGATTATGACTTAGGACAAGAAGAGTATGTAGATGGATGTAAGGTCTGGCATTACGTTAAAAAAGCAGAAAACCTTGAGATAAATATGTACTGGGATAATAAAAGAGACATACTTATCTCTTTTGATTTAAAAGAGAATAATATTTATAAATATCGTTACAAACTAATCGGTGTAAAAGAAGAGCGTCTTAGTTATATTCAAAAAGCATTGGCGTATGATTCAACAGATTATGCTGACATTGGAGACAATGAGTCGGATCCCTTTTTTAGAAAGATGATTAGCTTAGGTTTTATTTCGCATAAAGAAACAAATATTATAGATGAACAAGGAAAGGCTCTAGAACTTGCACATAAATAAAAAATATGCTTATTTAGCAATATAAAGAGTACTGTTATTAGAGGCTGTGGTGAAGATAATACAGATAGTATAGAAGAGGGCTTAACTCAGTATCTGTTAAAAATGGAAAAGTGCCTATTGCAGTTGAGATTAAAGAGTAGGGATTATTCCCTACTTTTTAGGGTGCTTTTCCATAAATTTCTTGCATATCTGGTCGTTCAGTACAATAATAATGTACCCAGATATAGAGATGATTAAAGAGTGCAACGATGAGTGCTGCCTTAGATAATAGTAACAGCCCTGGTAAATAAAGAATCATAAGACCAAAAACATACATTCCGTTATCTGTGTACTTAAATATTCCCTTTTTCACATAAGGTGTATTGTAGTGTTTGTCAAAGTGATCAATTCCGTATGCTCTTTCTACAGTAAAATACATTTTGACTGAATAAAAAAGAAAAATAACAAGGGGCGTGATGAGGGCTGCAAGCAAATATGCAAAAATAGGGTTTATGTGTAGGCTATCTTGACTGCTTAAGGCAAGAAAAATGATGCTAATTAAACGACTTACAAAAAGAAAAGAAAACCCCATGGCATAAAGAGTAAAGGCAGATTTAACACCTACTCTTTTTGAAAATACGCTAGCATAAAGCTCAAATCTCCAGACTAGCCAAACATAGACTTGATGTATGATAGGAATAAGTATTGCTAAGTAAAACCATCTGCTTGTAGGGATATGTAAAAATGAACCATTAAGTATATTTGAGTCATTATAAAGATAGGCACTCATACTCAGAATTAATAATATTAATGCAAGTAAATGCCAAAGTTGATATTCAAATACTTTTTTAATAACAGTCATAAATAAGCCTTGAATACATTCGTTGTGTACTTATTTTTTCATAGGAGTAAGATCAAAGGCAAATATCGAACCTTCTGCATCTTTTGATTCTATGATTAGCGTTGAATGATGAAGGCGTAAAACATAAGTTACGATAGCAAGACCGAGTCCCATTGAGTTATCCCAAGTATTTTTCTCAATTCTATAAAACTTAGAGGTAATCTTGTCTATTTCAGAATTTGCGATACCTAAGCCTTTGTCTATAACCATAAGCTTGTTATCCATTATAGAGACGGTTACATCTTCTTGAGAGTATTTCATTGCATTATCTATTAGATTGATGACAACAGTCTCTATCATGGTTCTATCTGCTTCTATTTTGTACTTTTGAGCAGAGAAGTGAATCTGTCTATCTTTATATTTTTTACCTAGATTCATAATAACATCTTGGGTTAGTTCTGCTAAATCAAATTTTGTTTTTTTAACTTTTAAGTCTTCATTTTCAAGTTTTATAGAGAGGGCTAATCTATCAATCATGTCTGATATTTTTTTAGCATTTTGCATAATCTTACCCAAAAATCGCTGTTGGATTTTTTTGTCAGTATCGGGGTCATCAATAAGTGTTTCTGCGTAACCTTGAACCAAGGCAATAGGATTTTTAAACTCATGTGAAAGCGCAGAAAGAATGTCATTTCTCTGCTTATTAATCAGTCTTAGTCTTGCGGTATATTTACGTTTTTGTTTATCTCTGTTATTTAGTTTTTTAGCAAGGTTTTTAAGGGTAACAGCAACATATAAAAACTCTGAAAAATGTTCAGGTTTAATGATAGCACGGTAGTTTTTTTCAGAAATTTCGCGAAGATAGTTAGTGATTTGGTCGATATCATGATGAATTTTTTTACTAATTCGGTATGCCATAATAAGCCCTATAAGGATAAATAGAGTGAAAACACCTGCTAAACGAATCCAAAGTTGGTAAAATTCATGCATTACTGTTGTTAAGGAGACTGAAAGTCGAAAATATACCTCTGCACCTTTGTAGTTTACCTGTTTGGCAACATATAAAAAGTCAGATTTGATGGTATCAGAGTAACGCGTAATAAAACCATATTCTTGCCGTGCTGCATCCATGATTTCAGGTCGTCCACGATGGTTATCCATCTTAGTTTTATCTTGGTTTGATTCAGCAAGAACTAATCCTTCCTCATTAATAATCGTTACACGAAGTTGTGTTTTCTTTTTAATTTCATTAGCAAATTTATCTAGGTTTTGAACATAAGGAAGTTGCATTTGAAGCAGTGATATCTGTTTTTGAAGCTGTTCTTTGTTTTCTATTATTGTACTACTTTTGATTGTTAAGTAGGCAACGAGGGAGGAGATAAGAAGGGTGCCTGTAAAGATGGCTAAAAAATTTAGAAAAAATATTTGATGAAGTTTTAGCATGTTTTCCTACTTAAATTTTTAGAAATAGTACAAGAAATTTATTAAGCTAAAGTATACCCAACTCCACGTACAGTTTTGATATATTCTTTCTCTTTTGTAGGATCGATTTTCTCTTTTAGACGGTTAATGGCAACATTTACTGTCTTATCTTGGTAGATATCATCTCCACCCCAAACATTTTCAAGTAAAAAGTCTCTATCTAAAACAATATTCTGGTTCTTAATTAGAGTTAAAAGAAGATCAAATTCAAGCTTAGAAAGCTCAATATTTAACTCTCCTGCTCTGACTTCTCGTGTTTGGGGGTTCATACTAATATCACGATAAGCAATGCTCTCTTGTGAAAAACCAATCTTAGTACGTTTAAGTACAGCTTTTACCCGCATAGCAACTTCTTTAGGACTAAAAGGTTTGGTTATGTAATCATCAGCCCCTCTGTCAAATCCCTCTTCAATGTCACTGTCTTTATTTTTTGCAGAGAGATAAATGACTGGAGTCTGAACCCCCTTAGAACGAATCTTTTCTACGAATTCACTTCCTTCAACTCCTGGAAGATTTCTGTCCATGAGTAAAAGGTCGATATTCTCTTCTTCAAGCAGTTGTTGGACATTTTTAGTATTTAAAAAACCGATGGTCTCATAACCCTCTTTTTGAAGGTTGTATTCGAGTAATTCAAGAATATCTTCTTCATCTTCGACAATAACAATTGAAGCCTTAGCCATAGTTTTCCTTTGTATTTCTAGTTTAAATGCTTTAGAACGAAGTTTTTAATAACTTTGAATTGCGCCACCTTCTTTAGAATAAAGCATCAGCTTGGCAATGTTAATAGCGTGATCAGCTGCACGTTCAAGTTTTCTTAATGTTCTCAAGACTCTTACGTATTCAATAGAAAGGTCACCTTCTATAATGATACGTGAAAGAATCTCTTTTTCCAAGATAGAGTGTAAATCATCACCCTTAGACTCTTCAACCATAACGGCTCTATAAATATCTTCGTAATCACAATCTTCATGATTCTCAAAACATTCAGAGATAAAGGTCATGGCATTAATAGAAGATTTATGAAGTTTAATAATAATATCATCTAAGTCTTAAAGTTGACAGTCACTTTGACAATGTTCTTTCATCCTTCGTGCATATTTTTTAGCACCTTCACCAATACGAATTAACTCGTTTGTCATCTTTAAGTAAGAGATTAAAAGACGTAACTCTTGAGCTTCAGGACCAAACAGAGCGAAGGTTTTAACAATCTCATTATCAATAGCATTAGCTTCTTGCTGAATAGTTTTCAAAATTGTACGAACCCTATCGAATTCATCAAGCCTACGTTCTTTATAAGCATTAAGCGCTGCAGTATGCGCTTCAATAACTTCTGAAATCAGTTTTCCTAACATATTTTGGATGTCAGTGATTTTACTTTCATAACGGGGAAGCATTATGTTCCTTTTTAATTGGAATATTTTATTAATGGAATAATAGAAAAGTTTTATAACAAGAAGGTTACATAAAAAATAGGACTTGTAACCCTTGTGTTATAAAACTTTTCTAAACTTCTCCTACTTAAAAATGATACCTAAAAAGGAAAGAAATGACTAAAATCGTAAAAGGCTTATTAATAGTAGCCATAGCAACATCAAGTTTAATAGCAGCAAAAATCAATGGAGCAGGGGCATCGTTCCCTGCCCCTTTATATTATGACTGGGCATATCAGTATCAAAAAGAGACACATAATAAAGTGAATTATCAATCTATTGGTTCAGGTGGTGGAATTAAACAGATTTCTAATCGTATTGTAAATTTTGGTGCTTCTGATAAACCTTTAAAAACAAAAAAATTGACTAAAAAGAAACTTTACCAGTTCCCAGCTGTTATTGGTTCAATTGTTGTTGCTTTAAACGTTCCCGGAATTAAAGATGAGCAGTTAAAACTTACTAATGAAAACGTTGCAGATATCTTTGCAGGTAAGATTACAAAATGGAATGACGCGGCACTAACAGCTAATAACGAAGGTGTTAGTCTTCCTGATGAGAAAATCATTGTATGTCATCGTTCAGATGGTTCAGGTACAACATTTAACTTTACTTACTACCTTTCTGAGTCAAGCACAAACTGGAAAAACAACTTCGGTACAGGTAAGGCAATTGACTGGCCAGCAGGTATTGGTGGAAAAGGGAATGAGGGTGTTGCTAACTTAGTAAAGCAGACTCCTTTTGCAATTGGTTATATTGAAAATGCTTATAAGGTTAAAAACAAACTCGCAGCAGCAACACTTCAAACGAAATCTGGAAAATGGGTGACAGCAACAGAAGAGCACTTTAAAGCCGCAGCAAAATATGCTTCATGGACTAAAGAAGATAATTTTTACGCTTTGCTAGCACTTCAACCTGGTGATACTTCGTACCCAATAGTGGCAGCAACCTTTATTCTTCTTCCAATGGAGAAGACAGAGATGAATAAAAAAGTAATCGCTTTTTATGAGCACTCATTTATAAATGGTGATGCAGCCGCTAAGAGACTTGGCTACATTCCTCTTCCAAAAGAGACTAAGGATCTTATTCGTTCCTATTGGAAAGACAAGGGTCTTATCAAGTAATATCCATTCAGTTACGATAAAAGGCTTCTTTAATCCGTTAAATCCGTGTAATCTGTGGATGACAGGCTCTTAAAAATAGTTTTATAAAGTAAATAAGAGCCCCTACGCTCTTTGTCCAATGCTATAAGAGACATTAAACAAGTAGACTTTCTCCTTAGTCCTTTCATGTCAAGAGAGGGCTTTAACGTCAACTATGATAAACTTCCACTTATGAATCCAGCACTCACAATTATGCAACTCGAACTTGCACTCAATAACCTACATAATACAATGGTAGATGAAGATGGAAAACTTCTCTTAGATGATGATTTTTTAGAACGTTTTGATGACCTAATGTATAAACTTAATGAAACCCGAGCAATTGCTCAAAAGATGCGACCCAAAAAAGAGGTAGATGGTATTCCTGCTTTTTTAGATAATAACAAGATTGGAAGATAAAATGATAGATGCTTACGAACAGATGATACCGGAGTATATCTCCAAAGAGGACTTTTTTAGATTTGCTGTAGAAAAAACTATTTATATTGCAGATTCAAAAATAAAAGAGGAGTGGACAAGCCTTAAAAAGAAAATTAATGCTAATAAACCTATTTTTATGCGTGGTATGAAGAACTCTGTTGATAATCAACTCTTTTTTGATTTTTATGATAATATTTTTGGAAATAAACAGGTGAAAAAAGACCCCTCTAATACACAAAATCCTGCAAAAATCATGGAGTCTTTAAGTGGTTATAAAAAGTCAAAAGACCTTAAAAACTACCAACTAACACCACTGTTTGGAAGAAGTAAAAACATTTTAACCTTTTGTGCTCCGTGGAACATGGCATATATTCCAAGTATATTAGACCCCTTACTCAGTAATGAAGCTAAGGGTGATTTAGCCAAAGAGTTTCAGGCTTTTTTCTTTCAACATAATATAGAAAAGTTTAAGCCTTTTGTAGATGAGTATAATGAGATGGTGACAAACCCTCACTTTATACGTAAAATTGATGACCATTTCCATACGCTTTATGATAATGTTTATTATGATAATGAGATTGTTATGAAGTTTGAGCCTATTTTTAGAGAAGAGATGTCAGCAATTATATAAGAGTTTGATTCTTAGAATAAGGTTTTAGGGTAAAAAGCTCATGGGATTGATGAGCTTTTTCTAATCTTAGGAGGTTAGATATTAAATTCACACATCCTCTTTTGCTGAAAAAAGGGATGTGCTTTTGAGGTTATAAAAGGGAGTAGGGCCCCTTTTATAACTTAGTTATAAAGATCAGTTGAAGGGTAGTTTGGTTTAGAAACTGTTTGGTCTTTTTGACCACCTTTATCATAATGTACAATATCTGCGGCTTGCGTTAATGCTACTAATGTTACTAATGCTAATATTACTTTTTTCATAATGTTTTCCTTGTAAAGAATATGACTTTAATAAAAGCTATTCCTTGTGTTAAAGCGTCCCTCTTTTTAAAGAGTTTATCTTTGTGGTTTAGAGATAATCTTAAGTAAAAAATCATCTCAACTCGTTTTGATAAGAGCAGTATAATATAAACAGGACAAAAATTATCTTGATTAAGGTCAAGAAATAGGATAATATTTATCCTGTTTAAGGAAAAGCCCTAAAAATAGGGAGTTATTTTTATTAAACTACGCAATTAAAAAGAACTTTTTTTGTAAATAGTATATTTTGGATTGTATATTTACTCTTTTTGCTATACAATTGAACTCTCTAAGAACATCAGTTTTATAAAGAGAGCTTAATCCTTCAGACGAAAAGGAGATCTTATGCAAGAATATAATAATTTAAAAAATGATTATAAGTTTAGTGAAGAAGAATCTGAAGTACTTAAAGTGCTTCAGCCTAGAATGCAAGACCTTGCTGATCAATATATAGATGAATTCTATGATTATATCTGGGGTTTTGGTTCAACCGCTCAGTTTTTAAAAGACAAAGAGATTATTGCTCGACATCGTTCAAAGATTAAAGAGTGGTTTATTAACCTCTTTTGTGGCAAGTATGATATGCCGTATTTTACCTATCTTTATAAGATTGGAGAGATTCACGTAAAAATTGGTCTGCCTACGCATTATGTTAATTCTGCTTTTACCTTTACAAGAACTTTTATTTTGCAAAGTATTGAAACCAATTTTGAAAATAAAGAACAACACATTAAAGAGTTACGTGCAGTCGAAAAAATTATTGATATGAACTTAGATGTTCTAACCAGTTCGTACCGACAAGAGGAGCTGAGTAAATTTCTCTCTTTGTCAAAGGTAGAAAAATCTATTTTAACAGGCTTAAAAAAGTTTAATTCTTATATTAACTACTTTTTAGCAGGTGCCTTAGCTATTGTGGCTTTTTTTGCTATTGGGCTTTTTGTTTATGATATTTATCTTCTGTTTGCTTCAGATGAAGGGATTGAAAAAGGTATATTAACGGTACTGGGAAGCCTTCTTGTTTTATGGGCAGCCATTGAATTAATTCAAGAAGAGATAAATCATCTTCAAGGAAGAGGTTTTGCTATTGGTGCCTTTATTATGTTGGCGATGGCTGCACTGATAAGGAAGATTCTTATCTACTCCTTGTCTTCAGATAAATCAGATGAGCTTTTAGTTATTGGTGGGGTTATTGTAGGTCTTGCCATTGCATACTGGCTTGTGGGTGCCAAAAACAACTCAGGATCACATTAGATGAAACTAAGCTTTTTTCTTCTTATCTTTTTATCGTCTTGTACATTTGCAAAAGATTATCATGTTTTGGAGGTGACGGCTACGGCATTTACTTCGTCTAGGGCAGAAACAGATTCAACACCCAATATTACAGCATGGGGAGACAGATTAAAATCAGGCATGAAATGTATAGCTGTGTCACGTGACCTTATTAAAATGGGATTAAAACATAAGACGAAGGTAAGGATTAGGGGGTTTAAGGGAGAGTATATTGTTCTGGATAAAATGAACAAAAGATGGAGAAAAAAGATCGATATTTATATGGGTAAGAATAGAAAAAAAGCACTTAACTGGGGGAAAAGAAAGGTTATTATTGAGTGGGAGACTTCTTTAAAGAAGTAAAATTTTATCACATAAGTTATCACATCTGTACCTGAATATACATGAGCTACTAGGGGTTAACAAAGCTGTAACACTCTGGGTATAAAATGTTTTTATATACTTAAATAAAAAAGGACTCTATTATGAAAAAAATTATTCTTGCGTTTATGCTTATGTTCATGAGCATCTCGACACTTTCTGCTAATTCAGGTTATGCGTTTAGACATGCTAACCCTCTTCCCAATTTAATGCGTGTTGCTATGGGTAATGCCGACTTATTGGACTTAAATAAAGAGCAAAGAAAATCACTTATGGCATATGCAAAAAGTAATAGACCTAAGGCAAGAGCTCTTGTTAAAAAGATTCTTGAACAAGAAAAAGCACTTATGCAAGAGGCACTAACAACAGATAAAGGCGTTGATACTATGGCAGATAAGATGCTAGAAAGTAGAAAAAATCTTATTGAGATGAAATCTGCATGCAGAACATTCTTAAAAAGTGTTTTAACTGAGAAACAGTACAAACAAGTTATTAGTATCTATAAAAGTACTAAATAAGTTTAGTACCTAGGGTATTTTCACCCTTATCTTATTGCTATATATTCCCTAAGAATAGGACTTTTTTACTGAGTTATGCTAAGGGCTAGCTTTTAGTTGAAATGATATACAATGTTTATATGAAACAAAATGATAAAAAAGTTGGTCTTTTAGGGGCTATTTCTATTGGTATTGGTGGTATGGTTGGCGGCGGAATATTTGCTGTTTTAGGGGAGGCGGTAAGTCTTGCCCATGGTGCTACTTATCTTGCTTTTTTAGTAGCAGGTATTGTTGCCCTTCTTACCTCATACTCGTACGCAAAACTTTCTGTTACTTACCAAAACCGTGGGGGAACAGTTGTTTTTATTAATAAGGCATTTAAACATAAACTTCTTTCTGGAAGTGTAAATGTTCTTCTTTGGTTAAGTTATCTTGTTACCATCTCTTTGTATGCATCTGCTTTTGCCTCATACGGGCAGACTTTTTTTCATGATATTTCAGGAAAATGGTTGGAACATCTTTTAATTAGCCTTGCTATTGTGTTACCTGCATTGATTAATCTTATTAGTAGTAGTTTTGTAAGTAAGTCGGAGTCTATTATTGTTAGTATTAAAATTATTTTACTTTTTGTTATTATTGTATCGGGTGTCTTTTATGTAGATACTTCTCGTTTGAGTGTAAGTAACTGGGAAAGCCCTATTGCTATTGTTTCAGCAGGAATGATTATCTTTGTTGCGTATGAAGGTTTTGAACTTATTGCTAATGCAGCCGAAGATATCAAAGAGCCAAACAAGAACCTTCCAAGGGCTTTTTATGGTTCAGTGCTTTTTGTTATTATTTTATATGTTTTAATATCAATTGTTACGGTAGGGGCTGTAGATGAAAGCCAATTGCTTAAGGCTAAAGACTATGCTCTTGCTCTAGCGGCAAAACCCGCCTTAGGGCAGATTGGTTTTACTATTGTTGCTATTGCTGCTTTACTGTCAACCTTTTCAGCTATTAATGCTACTATTTATGGAAATGCTCGTTTAGGGTACTCATTAGCTAAAGAGGGCGAGTTACCAAGCCTATTAGCCAAAGAGAAAAAAGATATACCTCAAGATGGTATCTTTGTGACGACAGGACTTAGTTTACTGATTGCAAATACAATAGAACTGACTGAAATAGCCATTATTGCAAGTGCTGGTTTTTTACTAATTTTTGCTATTGTTAATATCTCTGCTTTTAAATTAAGAAAAGAGATTAACGCCAACAGTTTTATACTTATTTTAGCTATTGTTTTTAGTCTTAGTGCCTTAACTCTTTTGCTTCAGCACACCTATACGAGTGATAAAAAAGCTATTTTTGTATTTATTGCTTTTATTCTTTTTTCGCTTGGTTTTGAACTGGGTTATGGACGATTTTTAAGAAGAAAATTTTCACCAGAATAAGGTAGGTTAATTATGTTAAAGATAGATTTAGATAAAAAAGCATCAACGCTCATTTTAGAGCCGAAAGAGGCTTTTCAGTGTAAAGATTTTGAAGAAGTCACAAAGTTAGTTGACCCTTTTATACAGAGTTCAGGTCAATTAAAAGGGATTATTATTTATGTTAAAGACTTTCATGGTTGGGACTCTTTTTCTGCTTTAGTGCGTCATCTAAAGTTTATTAAAAACCATCATAAAAAAGTCTCTCATATTGCTTTTGTAACGGACTCTCTTATTGGAGATTTAGCAGAACATATGGGAAGTCATTTTGTACAGGCACAGGTGAAACATTTTCCTTTTACTCACTTAAAAGAAGTAAAACAGTGGATACACGAGCCAAGGGTATAGTAGAGCGATGCAAAAGCTACCTATTATCAAGGTTCTTCCTTTTGTAAAACAAGAGCTTCTTAGAAATAATCGTCTTGTTTTACAAGCACCTCCTGGAGCAGGAAAAACAACAGCACTTCCTCTTTCATTACTAAATGAGTCTTGGTTAAAGAATAAAAAAATCATTATGCTTGAACCCAGACGTTTAGCGGTACGTTCATCGGCATCAAGAATGGCGGAACTTCTGGGTGAAAAAGTAGGGCAGAGTATTGGTTATCAGATTAAAAGGGAGTCTGTACAAGGAAAAAATACAAAAATATTGATTGTAACGGAGGGAATTCTTACTCGTAAGCTCCAGTCTGACCCCTCTTTACAGGAGTATGCCCTTGTTATTTTTGATGAGTTTCATGAAAGAAGTATCCATGCTGATCTCTCTTTAGCCCTTTGTCTTGAGTCACAATCTCTTTTACGAGAAGAGTTAAAGATTTTAGTGATGTCTGCGACTTTGAATACTTCAGGCATTTCACAACTCTTAGATAATGCTCCTATTATTCAAAGTGAAGGACGTGCTTTTGTTGTTGAAGAGATTTATTTAGATAAACAAAGACCTGAACCTAAGAAAAAAGAGTTGGCATCTTTTATTTTTGTGTTATTACAAAAAGTACTTCAAGAAGAAGAGGGAAGTATACTTGTTTTTTTACCGGGTGTACGTGAAATAAAAGAGCTAGAAAAGAGATTAAGAGAGGCTAAAATAAAAGATGTTTTTATCTCATGTTTGTATGCAGACCTTAGTAAAGAAGAGCAAGACAGAGCCATCAAAGCACCCGCTCAAGGAAAAAGAAAGATCGTTATATCTACTAACATTGCACAAACATCACTAACCATTGAAGGGATTACTCTTGTTATAAATTCGGGTCTTCAAAATAGCTCTGTTTTTAATGCCAGTTCAGGAATGAATCGACTTCAAACGGATTTTATCTCTCGTGATTCAGCAATACAAAGAGCAGGTCGAGCAGGACGATTATCTGAGGGGAAATGTTACCACCTTTGGCATAAGGGAAAAATCCTTCATCAACATGAAAAAGCAGAAATACTCTCTGCTGATTTAAGTGCACTCTTTTTAGAATTATCTTTATGGGGAACAGATGATATTCATGAATTATCATGGATGGATATACCCTCAGTAAAAGCAATCTCCCATGCTAAAGACATTCTTTTTCAACTTGGTGCCTTAGATAAGAATTTTAAGATTACAAGGCAGGGAAAAGAGATGAGCGCTTTAGGTCTTCATCCAAGACTGGCACATATGATGATAAAAGCAAGGGCATTAAAGCTCTCTTATGAGGCATCTTTATTGTGTATGTTGATTACTGAAAAAGATATTTATACACGAGAGTATCGCTCGATTGATTTAAAAGAGAGAGTGTCTATCTTACATGATGTTAAGAGGGGTGTGCATATTAATGCAAGTTTTGTAAATATTAAACAGTGTCAACTGCTTCTTAAGATGGCTTCGTATTTAGAAAAAAAGCCTAAAAATAGAATTAACTTAGAAGACTTAGGTCTTTTACTTGCGCTTGCTTATCCTGATAGAATTGCACAAAAACGTCATAATAATGCAGGAACATATCTGCTTTCTAATGCTAAAGGAGCTTACTTACATAAGAATGAAGAACTTTTTAATTCACCATACTTGGTGGTGTCTGACTTGGATGCTACGTCTACGAATGCACTAATTTACAGGGCAATCTCTCTTACTAAAGAGCAGATAGAACA
This sequence comes from Campylobacterales bacterium, assembly GCA_024280035.1. GTDB lineage: Bacteria > Campylobacterota > Campylobacteria > Campylobacterales > Sulfurimonadaceae. Next base: position 6,017 of record JAJRQV010000020.1, on the reverse strand, counting down.
ATCCTTACAGACCTTAATACTTGAAAAAGAGAGCCTAATTTGGAATAATGAGTTTTTAAGAGTAGAATCAAGAATCTTAAGCACGATAGGTGCCATAGTTTTACAACAAAGACAAGCTACGAATATTTCTAGTGATGCCATTTCAGAAGTTTTAATAGGTGCTATTAAAGAGCTTGGCTTAGAGGTCTTAAGCTGGAATAAGGAGGCTTTAGCACTTAAAGCAAGGGTGAACTTTGTTAATGAACATAAGTCTCTTGTGGGAGAGATAATACTTCCTGATTTTTCAGATGAATATCTTTTAAAAACACTTTCACAGTGGTTAGTTCCTTATGTAGAAGAGAAGAACTCCTTAAAGGCTATGCAGAGTCTAAATCTTTTTACTGTATTGTCTAGTTTATTAACATGGGAACAGAGTCAGAAGCTTGAATCTTTAGCACCAAGTAAACTTAAGGTCGCCAGTGGTTCAAATATTTATATAGACTACTCAGATGTTAAGCGACCTGTTTTAGCGGTTAGACTACAAGAGATGTTTGGTACAGTAACAACGCCTTGTATTCTTAATGGAAAAATTAAACTTATGATTCACCTTCTTTCCCCAGCAAGACGATCTATGCAAGTTACCCAAGATTTAGAAAACTTCTGGAAAACAACCTATAAAGAGGTCAAAAAAGAGTTAAGAGGAAAATATAAACGACATTATTGGCCAGACGATCCTCTTACTGCCATGGCTACTTCTAAAACAAAAAAGAGTAGGTAAGACAAAACTTCAAAAAGCTTTTAAAAATTCATCTTCTTAAAAGTAAAGAGTATTCCTAGGGAGGATTGTGTTAAGATATATTTATTAGACTAGCTTATATTTATAAAATATAAGAGAGGGGTAATAGATGTTACTTAAGAGTAAAAATATTGTTAGTTCATTTCTTATACGTGCACTTTTTGCTATGGTTTTTATTAGTCTACTTAGTTCTGTTTCAATCTACTTCTTCCAGAAATATAGTTTTTACACCTCCTTAGCAGATGAGATTCAAGAGCATGTATATAGACGCCTACAAAAGCATCATAATAACCTCAAGCTTGCATCAGAGAAAGGCATTAAAGAAGATGTGCAAAGACTGATGATGGAACTGGGTTTTGTTAGTGTTGAGCTATATGATAATACCAAGAGTGAAATTTACAGTTTTACTCAAGAAGGAAATTGGTATGGTGAAAAACTAGAGATGATTAAACAACATGATGCCTTTATTATTCATGACTTTCCTGAATCAAAAAAGATGCGTTATAACTTCATTGAATTACCCAACAAGGAGTACTTTTTACAAGTTTTTTATCCTATTTATAAGTTAGATAAGTTGTTGGGTTATATTGAAGGTATCTCTTATGTAGAACCTAGGGTGGTTAACCGATTTAAAAGAGGTATATTTATTACTATTATTATTGTTATTTTAACAATCATTATTTTTAGTTTCTTAATCTTTCCTCTTATTTATTTCGCATATAGTAAATTAAATCGTAATCGTCTGGAGCTTCTTTCTAGTAATATTATGGCAATCAACACTCTTGGTAATGCCATTGCCCTTAGAGACAGTGATACAAATGAGCATAATTACAGAGTAACTCTTTATGCCATCTGGCTTGCCCAAGAGTTAGGTGTAAAAAGGGGTTAAATAAAAAAACTTATTATAGGTGCTTTCTTACATGATGTTGGAAAAATTGGTATCTCTGATGCCATCTTACTTAAGGGAGGCAAACTTAATGAGAATGAGTTTGAGGTGATGCAAGAACATGTTCTTAAGGGGATAGAGCTGATTAAGGGAAACAGCTGGTTAGAAGCCTCTAAAGATATTATTTTGTATCATCATGAAAGATATGATGGAAAGGGTTATCCTAAGGGGTTATCCGCAGAGCAAATTCCCTTGAGCGCACGTATCTTTAGTGTTGTAGATGTGTTTGATGCCTTGACCTCAAAGCGACCTTATAAAGAAGCCTTTGGGTATGAAAGAAGCATAAAGATGTTAAAAAAAGAGAGAGGTACTCACTTTGATGCAGCAGTTTTAGATAGTTTTCTTGGTATTTCAAATAGGCTCTATGTTGACATTACTTTGAAGTCCAAGGTGCTTCTAAAACAGGAGTTAGATACGTTAATAAAAGAGTACTTCTTGGATTAATCTGCTTAGGTACATCTGTATTGACATTTGTAATTGAAGGTGCTAAAATTTTATCAAACAATCGTTTGGATGAATATGGCAATTAAAAAAACCTCTAGAGAAGAGATTCTAAAACATTCTATAAAACTCTTTAAAATACATGGGTATTATAATACTTCAATGGCAAATATTGCTGAGGCTTGTGGTCTTATTAAGGGGAGTATTTACCATCATTTTAAGAGTAAAGAAGAGATTGGTTTAGAGTCTTTGAAATACATTCATAACTATTTTATAAAAGAGATCTATAGTTTTGCTTATCAAGATAATCTTAGTGATAAAGAGAAACTAAGGCTTTTTATTCAGAAAACAGATAACTACTTTCTAAACAGTGAAGGTGGCTGTTTACTCGGAAATTTAGCTCTAGAAATTTCTTCAGATAATCTTTTATTTAAAGATGAGATTAGAGCCTATTTTGATAATTGGGAAAAAGCATTAATGCTGATATTAGAAGATAAGTATGGTGAAGATGAAGCCTTAGAATTAGCACAAGAGTGTGTTGCTATGACACAAGGTTCTATTATGATGATGACTCTTTATGGTTCATCTGAAAATTATTTAAAAGTGGGTCAAAACATAATTGAGTTACTTTAAATTTTTTTACTCTGATTAAACAAACAATCGTTTGGTTTATAAAAAAGGATATACAATGCAAGAAGAAAAAAGATTACCCTTACCACCTTTCAGTAAAGAAGATGCTATTACAAAAGTAAGAATGGCAGAGAATGGCTGGAACAATAAAGATGCTCAAAAAATATCAATGGCATATTCAAAAGATAGTCTCTGGCGAAACCGAAATATTTTTCTTAAAGGTCGAGATGAGATAGTGACTTTCTTAGAACAGAAGTATGCTAAGGAGTTAGAGTATAAACTGTGTAAAGAGTTATGGGCATATACAGATAATAAAATTGCGGTACGTTTTGCTTATGAATGGAAGGATAACAAAGGTCAATGGTGGCGAAGTTATGGAAACGAGAACTGGGAATTTGATGAAAATGGTTTAATGCAAACCCGTTATGCAAGTATTAATGACGTAGCCATTAATGAAAAAGACCGAAAGTTTCTTTGGGAAGATAATCTTCGTCCAGATGATTATGCAAGTTTAAGTGAAATGGGCTTGTAAGATATTACATAATAATTCAGTAATAAATGAGAGATAAATACTTGTTTTTATTCGTAACTTATTTAAATTAATTAAAAATTAGCGTATAAACTAAGCAGATTCCTGCTAATATTTCAAACAAACTTTTTATTGGATTTTTATGTTTACTTTTATTGATTTATTTGCTGGGATAGGTGGTATACGTATTGCCTGTGAAAGGAATAAAGGAAAATGTGTATTTAGCAGTGAATGGGATAAATTCGCACAAAAAACTTATCAAGAAAATTTCAATGAACTGCCTAATGGGGACATTACTGCAATTGAAGAAAAAAGTATTCCGTCACATGATTTCTTAAATGCAGGGTTTCCTTGTCAACCTTTTAGTTCAATCGGTAAAAGAGAGGGGTTTGAGCATAAAACACAAGGGACTTTATTCTTTGAGGTTACTAGAATTCTAAAACATCATGAAACTAAGATGATACTTCTAGAAAATGTGCCAGGTCTTATCACCCATGATAATGGAAACACGTTTAAAGTCATTCAAGATGTTTTGAAAAATGAATTGGGATATACAATATTTCATAAGGTTATTAATGCTGCAGACCATGGTGTTCCACAAGTAAGAAAGCGTGTATATATAGTTGGCTTTTTACAAGATAAATATAAAAAAGATATAAAATTTGATTGGCCTAAAGCTGATAAAAAAGATAAGTATATAAATGAATTTTTAGAAAATCATCCTTCTGGCTATAATATTAGTAAACACCTTCAAGGCTCATATCTTTTTAAAAAAGATGATGGTAGACCTCAGTTAATAGATAAAGACAGTAAAATAAAAGTGAAAACTCTTGTATCTACTTATCATAAAATTCAACGGTTAACTGGTACTTTTGTCCGTGATGGTGAAACGGGTATTAGGTTGTTAAGTGAAAATGAATGTAAGGCTGTTATGGGATTTCCAAAAGATTTTAAAGTTCCTGTTAGTAGGACACAAATGTACCGTCAATTTGGCAATTCTGTTGCGGTTCCTGTAGTAGAAAAAATTGTTCATCAAATATTGAAAACATCAAAAACTTACATAAAAAATAATTAAATAACTATTGGCATTTTTAATTGTATCCTTTTTCCTCTTTGCTTTGAGGGGTAAGTCCATCTAAATGGTAGGCCATATTTTAATAGTGATTTTTTAAATATTTTCTCTATATAAGAATTGTAATCACTACAAAAAACTTGATTATTTGTTACAACTAATAAAAATCTTGATACTTGCTTTATTGGATTGGTTAGATTTAAATTGTCGTGCTCCCCTGTTAATACCCATTGTGCAAATTTCTCTATATAAGGTTTTAGATTTTTTTCAAATTCTATAATAGTAAACCCATCAGGAAGTTCTTTTTCAAAACTTTCATAAGTTGGATTAGCCTGAAATATTTTAAAATATTTTTCAAGCTTAGTACCTTTGATGTCAAGGACACGTACAAAATCTTCGTATTTATAGTCATGACAAGATACAACTGTTTTTGAAGATTTTTTAATAGATAATGTTTCTATAATTTCCGCTCCATCATTCAAAATTATTTTAATTATAACATCTGTTTTTGCATTACCACCCTTAGCTAATTTTTCTACAGTATTAGTTGATTTAATAGTGATAATATTTTCTTTATTAAATGCTTGATTACAGAGTTGATCTAAAATAGATGTAAACAATATTTCTTTACATGTATCACTTTTATATTGTTCTAAATATTCTTTATTATTTAAGAACTTAACAACTTCTTTTTCTAGTTCATTACCTGCTTTTCCATAGTAACTTCCATCTTTAACTTGGACAGATTCATCACTTTCTTCTGTCTCGTTTTTTTGTTCTTCGACAGAAGCTTTGTGGTTTTCTAAAAATTCATAAAATTCACTTAATGTAAATAAGTTTTGGGTTGGTGAAAAGGACTTACCTTTTTTAATCCTTTCTCTAAAACGAAGAAATGTAGAATTTTCTATTTCTGAGTCGGGATATAACATAATAGATGCAGTAACATCTGCTGAAATAATTGAGTTATTTAAAGCACCATCAATGTCATATGCTTGTTGTTTAAATCGATCATTTCTAAAAGAAGTACTGCTATTTATCAATATAAATTTATTATCCAGCGTTTCAATGATAAAGTTTATGAGGTATTGTTGATTATATGAAAACCCTTTATGGTTAAAGTTTTCTTCAGATTTAAAACCAATTATAATATTTTGCTCAATTAACTCATCAAAAGAATCTACCAATTGATCTTTTAAATTTCTACCAGCTTTGTTTTTTTCACCATTACTTTGACTATGGGTACTCACTCTATATCCTTTAACGGTTCCTCTGTTAATTTAGAAATTGAAATACTTAATCCATACGATAATTTTAATAAGTTTAAATATGAAGGGTTTCTTTTACCTCTTTCAAGTAAACTTATATACGTCCTATCAAAATCACATTTATGTGCAAGTTTTTCTTGTGAAAGGCTTAATTGTTTCCTAAAATATTTAATTCTCTTACCTAAGTTTATTAATTTCAAATTTTCCATTTGATGATTTTATACTATTGATGACAATGCGTCTACGGACAATATGTCACATTTATGCTAGTTGTTGTGGAGTGTGTTTATATACTTTGGTGCTTTTTATGATAGAAAAAGTCTTATTAATGATTGCTTCTTTCAGTGAAATGGGTTTGT
>JAJRQV010000019.1 GCA_024280035.1 Campylobacterales bacterium | reverse complement strand
TTATTAGTCTTAAGGCTCTTGAAACGTTAAGAGCCTTTTATTTAATTATTTATAAAAGGGTAGAGCTGCTTATTGGATTGAATGAGTTTTGTTGCTAATGAATCAATAATATTTTTATACATTTTTACAAAAGCAGAGGCATTAGAACATGACATTTGATCATGTACTTTCATTGATAAAATAAAGGCATCTTCAGAAGAAACAGTGGCTCTAGCTGTTCGTGTTTCTCCTGTAATTGCGGCAATTTCTCCAAAAACCATACCCTCTTTCAAGGTGGTTAAATGCGTAAATGGGTCATCTCCTTCTATGGTTTCATTAAAACCGTCGATATCGACTGCTCCATTCACAATATAATAAATCTCATCTCCAAAATCCCCTTGTTCAAAGATATTAAATCCTTTTTTGGACGGATAAATTCTGAATGTTTTGTTAAAGCAACAATCTCTTCATCACTTAAGTTGTCAAGAAAGTGGATTTTTTTACGTACAGCTAAAAGCATACTCATCTCACGAGAGAGTCTGTCTCTATCAATAGGATGTATAGAACCATCTGGTGTAAGTAATTTATTGAGTTTGTCATACTTCATAATCACGATAGAAGGAATAACATTATCTTCAAGGAGTATGACCTTATCCATCTTAAAGTCATTAACTTTTTGTATATAGCCTGAAGCATCTTCTAAAAATTGTTCAGGTAGTAAAATTTCATCAGAATTTATTGGAAGGCTCATCTGTTTTTTATCCCCTATGTAACATTATTAATTATTATACAATGTGAATTTTCAAAAAAAATTAAAGTATGAAATTAATAATTTATTATGCTGATAACACTATGTTATACTTCTAGAAAAGGAGAAAACATTAAAGTGTATAATTTAGTTGTTTTGGGTGCGGGAGCTAGTGCTTTAATGTTAGTTTCTCAACTTTGTAAAGAGGGTTTTAATAATATCTTAGTCCTTGATCATAATGCACAAATAGGCATGAAAATAAAAGTGTCTGGTGGAGGGAAATGTAATGTTACAAATGAAAAAGTGGATAAAAACAACTATTTAGGCGAAAGTAGCTTTGTTAAAACGGTTTTAGATGTTTACTCTCCTCATGATGTATTGAACTTTTTAAAGAGTGAAGGAGTAGAACCTAAAATTCGCTCATTAGGTCAATACTTTTGTAAAAAGAGTGCAGATGAAGTCATTAATGTGTTTAGAAAAAAAGCCTCTTGTGTTCATTTTTCTTTGAATGAAAAGGTACTTAAAGTACACAAAGATAAAAACTTTATCCTTAAAACAAACAGAAGAATCCTAGAAGTTAAACAACTGGTGATTGCAACAGGATCACCTGCTTATCCCCAAGTAGGAGGGAGTGATGTTGGTGCTACTCTAGCACGTTCTTTAGGACACAGTATCTCCGCCTTTGCCCCCGCTTTAGTAGGATGGACAGTTCAAAAAGATCAGTTCTGGATGAAAAAATTAAGTGGAATCTCAACGCCCGTAAGTATTAATGTTGGGCATAAAAACTTAGCAGGTGAACTTCTTTTTGCCCATAAGGGCATTAGTGGGCCGGCGGTACTTTCTGCCTCTTTATATTGGAAAAAAGGTATGGTTGAGATAGATTTTTTACCGCATAAAGCACTCAAAAAGTTACTTTCTCAAAAAAACAAGCAGATTTCATCGCAGTTAGGTCTGTCTAAACGTTTGACAAAGAGTTTACTTAAGGCAATTGGTGTTGAAGATAAGCCTTTGGTTAAATTAACACAACAGGAGTGGACAAAGTTAGCTTTACTCAAGGCTTATCCTCTCTCTCCTGCGGGTAACTTTGGACTGAAAAAAGCGGAAGTCTGTAGCGGTGGGGTGAATACAAATGAACTGGATGCCAAAACCATGCAGAGTAAGTTAGATAAAAATCTTTATTTTATTGGTGAAGTGGTTGATGTAACAGGAGAGTTGGGTGGATACAACTTTCAATGGGCATTTGCCTCGGCAGTTGTGTGTGCAAAAAGCTTAATTTTATACAGGAAGTCAGATGATACTTAGTTTTAAACCTGATCACATCATTAGTAAGCAGGTCAATAATGAGGTTCTTTTAGCTGCTTTAAAAGAGGCATTTGATTTACGTCTTCGCCGTTTCGATACAGCAAAAACAGCAGAACTTCAAACATTAATGCTTCAAGTTGTTCCCATCGAAGAGATTCGCTCTTTAGGTATAGAACATCTTCCTTATTTTTTAGACTGTTATTCAGCATGGATAACTTTAGAATATTTAAAACGAACCAAAAAGATTACTCTGTTTCATTTAGACCTGAGTCGTATGTTTGACTTTGAATATCTTGATTCTATTGTACGTCAATATGAAGAGGCTTATGTAGGTATTGTAACGAAGGTTAGAAATGGAAGTTAAACACCTCATTTAAGTGTTGATGGGATTATTGAATTTTATAAAGAGGGTAATTTTAAGAGATTATCTTAAAGTATCGTCCACAGGTTTCGTGAGCAGTTTTCCAACGCTTATGACACCACAACTAGCCATGGCGGTTTTACGAAGTAAAAAGTTGATCTGCTTTAGCAGATAAAACCATAGTTTTGCGGTGAAATGTTTATAAATTATTTATAAATCTCTTCGTGAGCAGTTTTCCAACGCTTATGACACCAAAACCATGGTTCAGGATGGTTCTTAATTACCTTCGCTAAAACATCCGCTTGTGCTTGTGTTGCTTTTAAAATATCAGCTTCAGCATCATCACTCTTATCTACTGTGATGGGCTCCAAAAAAGTGATGACATTTTCTTTTTCAGGGCTAGTATTAATCATAAGCGGAATGATTTTAAGATCAAACTTTCGTGCTAGAAAAGCAGGGGCTGAGGTTTGAGTAGCCTTAGCCCCTAAAAAATCAACAAAAATTCCATCCCTTGGGTTAACATTTTGATCAATCATCATGGATATAGACTGACCTTGTTTAATGGCTTTTAACAGATGTTTAATAGCACCCTTTTTCTCTGCCATTGTCATATTAAACTTTATACGAGACTTCATTAAATACGCATCAAAATAAGCATCATTCATTTTTTTATGAATGGAGGTTGATGGGGTGATAAGTGCACTTAATGCCGTGGCTCCTAACTCCCAATTTCCATAATGTGCAGAAACAAAGATGATAGGTTTTTCTTCTTTTAGTGCCTCATCAACAATCTCTTTATTCTCAAAACTAACAATTTTTTGTATTTGAGAAATGGACATTTTAGATGAACGAAGTACTTGCAAAACAACTAAGGCTAAGTTTTTATGACAGTAGTTAAGAACATTTTGGTAAGTCTCATTACTAATTTCATTTTTAATGGTTAGGTCTAAGTTCGCTTTGATAATGTTTTTATGTTTAGTGTCGATAAGAAAGGCAAGTTTTGCAATGCTTAGCATAAAGGCTTTTTGTGCACCATCAGGAAGGGCTAAAAAAATGGTTTCAAAAAAACGAAAAAGTGAATAATAAATCATAAAAGTCCTTTTGCTTTTTCATAAACAGTTTCGGGTGAAATCTCTTTAATAGACATATCACTTCGATTGAGTTTTAAAGGATTAACCTTTGAATCTGACTCAATGGCTAGGTTTATTTTACTCTGCCACATCATTTTTGATGCGGGAGTAGGACCAAAGAGTGTAATTGAAGGCTTGTTCATTGCCCAGGCAATATGGGTTGGTCCCGTGTCATTACCTATGATTAGGTCAACGCTATTGATTAAGGCAGTGAGTTGAACTAGGTTTAGTTTAGGTGAAAGATGTGTATTTTTAGTGTTGTTTTGAATATAAAGGGCATCTTCTTTCTCTTTTTCACTTCCCCAAATTAAGATGATATTAGCATCAAGTTTAGAAGCAAGTTCAACAAAATGCTCTTTTGGATAGGTCTTAGAAAGCCATGAAGCACCAATAACAAAGGCTATGCTTTTTTGAGTAGATGAGAGGAGATGCTGCGTAATATCATCTTCTTTTTTATAACTTAAAGAGGGCTCTTTTTTTTCTACCATCTTTTTGGTGATTTGCATCTCTAAGGCTGTTGAAGTTAAAACAAGCGTTCGCCAGATAGAGTTCTCTTCATAAGGAATATGGGCATAAAATTTGTAAAAATTACATGCAATGGCTTCACGAATAGAGTCTTTATCAAAACCATATATGTTTTTACCAATAAAACGAGCAACTAAGGCAGACTTTAAAAGCCCTTGCAGGTCAATGATTTTGTCAAATTTACCTAATGAACGAAGCTTAGAAATAGTTTGTAATAATAAAGACAAAGATTTTGTTTTTTTAGCACGTTTAATGGCAACGGTATGTACAGCATAAAGTAAAGGATGTTTAGAAATTATTGGAGCAAAAGCTTCTTCACAGATCCATTCAATCTGTGCATCGGGATACTTCTGTTTTATAAATTGTAAAATTAAAGCTGAGTTGATTATGTCCCCAAGAGCGGAGAGTCTTACAATGGCTATGCGCATAAAGTCCATTCTGTTTTTTTATAACTGACCTTAGGCACTAAGCACAGTGTAAATAGCTTCTGTTTTTACCCTTCGGGTGGCTTTTGTTGCACCTGATTACTGCGTTAGTCTTCATCAGCGTAGCCAGGGCTACTCTTCTTCAGTCTGCCTTGTACTCAAATGCAAATAAAACCATTCACACTATGCTTAGTGCCTAAGGTCAGTTACGTAATTATATCGTAAGTCAAATACGCTATAATGCCATTAATATAAAACAGCAGAAAGAAAGGGCATCATGGTTGCAAGAGACATACAGCAATTCTCAG
>JAJRQV010000018.1 GCA_024280035.1 Campylobacterales bacterium | reverse complement strand
GTTATTGCAGATTCTGCGAAAGAGGTTGCTACGCCCGTTACTTTTGCAGTGTTAATTATTGCAGCGGTTTTTATTCCTTTGTTAAGCCTTGATGGGTTAGCAGGTAAAATGTATGGACCCATGGCAATCAATATTGTTTTTGTAATGCTTGGTTCTTTAGCGGTGGCACTTATTTTAGTGCCTGCTTTAATCTTTTTACTACTTAAACCTTCAAAAACAAAAGAAAATGCAGTTATGAAGGGTATTAAAAAGGTATATACCCCTTTATTGATGTTTGCTCTTGGACATGCTAAAACTTTGTTGTTTATTATTTCTTCTATTTTTGTTGTTTTAGCATATATCCTTACCTTGCAAGGTCGTGAATTTATGCCTTCGTTAAATGAAGAGTCTATTATGTATAGGGTTATTTCTATCCCCGGTACAGGGCTTGAACACTCTACAAAAACAGCAGGATTAATTGAAAAGTATATTTTAAAAAATTATTCAGAAGATGTAGACTCAGTGCTTGCCATGATTGGACGAAGTGAAAAAGGTGAAACAGCACAACCCAATTATATGGAAGTGTTATTAACATTAAAGCCAAATATTGAAGATTTACCGGCTTTAACAGATACGATGAATGATGACTTAGCTGAGCATTTTGAATATGTTCAGTTTGTTCCAACCCAACCTATTGCTATGCGTATTGAAGAGTTATTAGAGGGTGTAAAAGCTGAACTTGCTATTAAAATTTATGGAGATGACCAAAAAGTACTGGATAGAATTTCTAAAGATATTCAAGCCAAGATAAGTCATGTTGATGGTCTTGAAGGCATGGAACTTGAAGTTCAACTGGGGCAAGCACAGATTAAGATTGAGCCTAACTATTTAGCTCTTGCTCGATATGGAATCTCTGTTAATGAAGTGATGAATGTTATTCGTAATGGAATAGGAGAAGAACCCGTATCTGAAAAAATAGAGGGTATTCGTCGTTTCGGAATTGTTCCTAAGATTAAAGGGGCTAAAAGAGATATTCAAGCAGTCAAAGATGTAACCATGCGCTCCCAAAATGGTGCTTTAGTTACCCTCGATCAAATTTGTGATATTAGTCTTCAACAAGGAGCCTCTTTTATAAAAAGAGAAAATCTTTCTCGATATATGGTACTTTCTATGGAAGTAGAAGGTCGAGATATTGCTTCTTTTGTGAAAGAAGCAGATGCTATTGTAAAATCAGAAGTTAATATTCCTGATGGTTACTACATCGGTTGGGCAGGTGACTTTAAAAACATGCAAGAAGCAACGCAAAGGCTAATGGTTATTGTGCCTATTACAATCTTCTTAGTTATCTTACTTTTATATACAGCATTTAACTCTATGTCCAAAGCGATGTTGATTTTATTGAATGTTCCTTTTGGTTTTATTGGTGGGATTATCGCGGTGATTGTAAGTGGAATTTATCTTTCAGTTTCAGCTATTATTGGTTTTTTAGCGATTTTTGCTATTGCCATTTTAAATGGAATTGTACTGGTGAGTTTTATTGATGAGTTACGTATTAAGTTTCCAAATGTAGGATTGAAAATATTACTTAAAGATGCCACTCTTTTACGTTTACGTCCTGTTTTAATGACAGCATTTACGACGTTGTTTGGTATTTTACCTCTACTTTTTGCAACAGGGGTAGGAAGTGAAATTCAGTATCCATTGTCTGTTGTTATTACCGGTGGTATTATTAGTTCAACATTTTTAACACTACTTGTTGTTCCTTCTACCTACCTTCTTTTTTACAAAAAAGATCACCATTGTGAAGAGGGTAATGGGAAAAAAGAAACGGATACTTCGCGTTTAAAAAGTAATCTTTAAATTTTAGGAGTAAAAAATGAAAACAATAATTTTATTTACACTGATTTTAAATTTTTCACTTTTTGGGTTAAGTACTCAAAAGGTGGTTGAATCTAAGTGTACTTCATGCCATGAACTTAAAAGTACCATGGCGATGATGGTCATGTCTAATCGAAAAATAATGCATGAGAAGATGTTACATGCAACAGTGTCAGAAAAAGAAGTTATAAAAAAGACAATGCGAGAAAAAATCAAAAACTCTGGTATGAAAGCACCTCCCATGCCGATAATATCGATGCGTTTAAAGATGATGACAAAAACAGAAGAAGATTTTATAGATTTTGTTAAAGATTATATTCAACATCCTAATAAAGAGAAAGGTTTTTGTATGCCTATGGCATACGAGCATTTTGGTGTAATGCCTGCGATGAAGATGCGTGAAGATGAACTTGAAAAAGTTGCTTTTTGGTTATATCATAATTTTAATGATAAGTGGGAAGAAGCTATGGGTGGTATGTTGTGTGATATGGATAATAGTACTACTTTAGTGAAAGAGAAAAAAGAAGTTCAATAGAATTTATAGGGAGAGCCTATGCCCCCTAGTGCTTATACTTTACTTATACTCTTATGTCACAATTAGACTATCAAACATAAAGGATACTCGATGAAAAAAGTAACAACATTAGCTTTATTAGGGCTTTTAACACTTGCAATGGGGCAGGATGTAAGTGTGGATCAACAGATAGAAAATATTAAAAATGCATCGGCACAAGATCGCGTTAAACTGATGAATGAGTTTAAACAAAAATGGTTTCAACGAATCAGCAAGAACGTGCACAAGCTATTAGTAAAATGCAAAAGTCGATGAATAAAGAGGGGTATAAGTCTCAAAATATACAGGGCTCTAAAGGTTCAAAAAATAAAGCGCAAAAAGACAATGCAAAGCAGAATAATAATGAAGATAATAAGGGTAAATATACTCAATACATGAAAAAAGAGCATATACAGCAGTCTCAAATGGAAAATTCTCAGCAGATGCAATATATGCAGTACTCTAATCAGAAACAGGCCGTTGACCAGTGGCATCAAGAGGGTTCTCAAACTTACCAAAATCAGCAAGATTCAGCAGGTTTATCAAATCACCAAAATGATGGTGGTGGACAGAAATGGTATTAAAAATTCACTTTTTGGTGAGAGAAAAGGAAGAAGATGATGTATGCCTCCCCAAAAGAGAAAAAACTTTTAATTAAAGCCTTAAAACTAGAAATCTTAGATATTAGGTATGCCGATAAAAATACCACAAAAGCTAAGAGCAAAACCTCTTTAGATAACAAAATAAAAAAACGAAAAGAGTGCTTGAGTAATATGAAATGTGGTGTGGGTAAGTGTGGGGGAAGTACTATGAAGTGTGGAAGTGGTAAATGTGGTGGACAGTAAGTTTCTTTATGCCTTTTATAAGCTAGAGAAAATAATTTTACTTTGGAATAACAAAAAGATGTAAATAACCAAAATACTTAAGCATTTTTAAGTTCTCTTCTAAATTAATGTCAGGTTTTATACCGGTTAAAAGGGCGTGTTGTTCCTCTTCATTTAAGTCACCGAGGTACTCAAAGTTACCATGATGTTCAAGGTTAAGGTGGGCAATGTGATGCGTGGCTGTTTTTTCTTCTTGTATCCATATTTTCATAGGTGTAATAGTAGCTGATTTACGTTAAACTTCCATAAAAAATATAGGCTAAGTATGAATACATTAGAAGAACTTCGTTTAGGAAAACTTAAAGGTGCTACGCGACTTAAATTAAGTGAGAATTTACAGACCTTTCCTGAAGAGATTTATAGCTTAGTGGACACTCTTGAAATATTAGACTTGAGTTTTAATGAACTTAGTTTTTTACCTAATGACCTGCATCGTTTCACTAAATTAAAGATTGCTTTTTTTTCAAACAACTTATTTACAGAAGTTCCTAATGTCTTTCAATCGTGTTACCGACTTTATATGCTTGGCTTTAAAGCTAATAAGATTGAAACCTTTGCTGAAGATATCTTACCCACAAGTATCTCTTGGTTGATTTTAACGGACAATAAAATTAAGAAACTACCTACTTCAATAGGAAAGCTTCATAAACTTCAAAAGTGTGCCTTAGCAGGAAATCAGATTGAAACACTTCCTGATGAAATGAAAAACTGTCAGAAATTAGAACTATTGCGCCTTTCAGCTAACAATTTAAAAGAGATTCCTTATTGGTTACTTAGTCTTCCTAAGCTTTCATGGTTGGCATTTTCAGGTAACCCTTGTTCAGGTCTGCAACGTTTTGACTTGGATGAGGTGGAATTTAAGGACTTAAACTTACAAGAGTTACTAGGGGAGGGTGCTTCAGGTGAGATTTATAAGGCTTACTCGAAAGTACATGAAGAAGATGTTGCTATTAAAATTTTTAAGGGTGCAGTGACAAGTGATGGTTATGCAAAAGATGAGATGAATGCTTACATGAGTACGGGTGAACATCCTCATCTTATTAAGGTGATGGCTAAGATTGAAGAAGATAATCGCTTAGGTTTACTATTAGAACTTATTCCTCCTTGCTATAAAAACTTAGGTAATCCCCCTAACTTTGACACCTGTACGAGAGATACCTTTGAAGAAAGGATAAGTTTTTCAATTGAGAGTATTGTGGCTATCTCTAAGGCAATGATTTCAGCCTCTTTTCATCTGCATTCTCGAGGCTTAATGCATGGTGACTTGTATGCACATAATATTTTAATAAATAAGGAAAATAGCTGTTATCTTGGTGATTTTGGAGCAGCAAGTTTTTATGATGTAGGGAATAAAGATTTTGAGAAGATAGAAGTATGTGCGTTTGGCTGCCTTTTAGAAGACCTCTTAACCTTATGTTGTGAAAAACAGAGTCGTGTGTATGATAATCTTAAAAAATTGTCGAGTCGCTGCATGAGCGAAAAGATAGACACAAGACCTCTATTTTCAGAGATGTTAGTGATGGAATCAAAAATTTATCTTTAGGGATGCATAAGTTTGTACATCATAATAGAGGCGGCTACACTTACATTAAAACTTTTAATTCCTTCGACCATTTCGATTTTTACGGTCTTATCGCAAATATTAAGAATCTCTTTTGAGATGCCTTTTCCCTCATGCCCCATAAGTAAAACCCACTTCTTGGGCACTTCAAGTTTTGCTAATTCTATAGAACCTTCTGTGACTTCGGCAGCTAAAATTGTATAACCATCGTGTTTAAGGTACTTAATTGTCTCAAAAATATTGTCATACATATGAATATTAAGCATACACACATGCCCCATAGAGACACGTAAGGCTCTTCTTGAATAAGGATGAGGACCTTGCCTTGGAAGAAGGTATGAATCGATTCCTAGAGCTGTAGCTGAACGTGCAATAGAACCAATGTTTTGTGTAGATGAGATTTCATCTAACATAATAATCTTATCACCAAGTTTATCTAAGGCAATGCTTTGAGGACGTATGCCATGCATCATGCAGTTGTGATGAACCGTGTGCCCTACAATAGTTTGCATTAGATCTTTATCTGCAAGATAAAGAAAAGGAATGTTTTTAGTTTCTAATAAATCTTTAAACTCATCATAATACGCCTGCGTAGCAAGAATACTTTTTATTTCAAGATCTGTTTTAAGAAGAAGGTTAACTACCTTAGGTGAGTAAGCAATAAAACTATTATCAATACAGATATTCTTATCTCGAAGTTGACGGTAGATATCTACCCTGCTTAAATCCGTAATTTTAGTTAATGTCATATGACATTATAACTTAGTTGCTATTTATAAACATCCTGCATGAGTAAGCATAAATACCCCGAATTTTCTATGTGGATTATCTTCAAGGTCATCAATATTATTAGTCCCTGTTGGTTGGGGTGCATCAATTTCGTCCATGGGGATAGAAACAAGATTCCCATCATATATGCCCGTAAGAAGAGGATTATTAAAAAGACCAAAGACACTATGAATACGGTAAGCTTCACCTGCTTTAAGTACTGAACTTAAGTCAACACTCACATTAGCATCTTCATCATAATTATAGATAACAATTTTAGCCCGTCGTGGATCATAAGCATTGGCTTTTACAAATACTTTTTTTCCACTTGTAGGGGGTGAACTTAATACTGTATTGCCATTAATACCATTACTAATATAGTCACTTGCAGAGCCTGTTAAACCACGAAATACAGAAGTATTTGAAAGGCTCATATTACTCCATGCACCCGTTATCCATAAGTTTTCACTAAGGTAGTTATTTGAAATAAGAGCACTTTGCCCTGTAACATCACCTCCATATCCTAGCCGTGTACCTCTGGAGTTATGAGAATAGCCTTGATTATTTTTTAGGGTTAAGTTTTTAACCGGTTGAAAACCTCCAATAAGACAGTTGTCTTTTCTTTGAGAAGCTCTTGGGTCTGATGAACCTGTCATAAACCAGGTATTGTCTTGAACATCAAAACCTTCTATCTGCCCTCCTTGTGTATAAACATGAATTCCTGTCCCGTAACCAAAAAAGATAATATTATTTGTAATTTTCTTAAAACCTGTACTGTTTTGAGCATAAATAGCATGCCCATGCCCCCGACCTGGAGCGGTCCAGCCATTATTATAGATAATATTTCCATACATCTCAGAATTAGGGGCATCTGACCAAGAGTTAAGACCTGAACCAACATTATCATGAGAAATGAAATTAATGAGTTTGGTATCAGCTCCATTAATAGTAATCCCACCATTTGTGCTAATATCGCTAGGATTAGAACTGTCTTGTACTGATGTATGTATAAGTGATGAACTGATGATTTCTAAACCATAATAATTGGTCCAATAACCTTTAATTTGTAAAGATGTACTGTTGGCAACATTTCCATCTAAGATAACACGTTTACCGGGTAAGGGTTTAACCTTAATAGGGTCGGTTTGTGTCCCTTTGAGTTCTGAAACAAAGTTACCCTTGTAGGTGCCTTCATTAATCCAAATAGTTCCACCTGCATTAACAGGAGAATTAATGGAAAGTGCTGTTGCTAAATCAAGTGGGTCATTTTGTGTACCGCTTGCAGTACTTTTTCCATTAACAGATACGAAAATTCCTGAGGCATTTTCTAGGGCTAAAGGGGTACATAATGAGTTTGAAAAGGTACTGGGGTCAAAGGTATTAAAGGCATTTGCCCCTGTTGCAAGAAGTTGAGGGTTTCCTGTTTGTGCAGGACGAAGTGTATTATTTAAATGTTCTTTTGCCACGGTTTCAGAAACTAAGGCTTTTGATAAAAGTGTTTCTACCGTGCTTTGAAAGTTTACATCCTCAGGAAGAGGTGCGCTATCTAAGGCAGAAAAGTTTTTAAAATCAGCAATAGTAATAGCACCATCTTCGGGAGTTCCTATACTATCAAGCGTTTGTAAAAGTTGTGCGATTTTAATGGCAGTATTTGAGTTGTGTGGATAAAGAGAGTAGGGTGACATTAAAAGGGAGGCTTGATATTTTCCAATACTGTAGTTTCCAACAAAAAACTCAATATCTTCACCAGAGTAAAAGTGAAACTCCCCTTTGGCATTAGTATATCCTGATTGGGTAGCTGTTTTATACCTTAGCCCCTCAACTAAAGAATCGGCAAAAATACCTGTTTGGACAATATTTGTTGAGGTAGAAGAGGTGGTATCAGTACTGTCTCCACCGCCTCCACAAGCAGCGAACCCTAAAAGGGTAGTTACACAAAGTGAAAGTTTTAAAAATGTATGCATAGGAGAGTCCTTTATATAAAATAGATAATAGCATTTAATAGTTAATGAATGTTAAAATATATTTATAAAACATTTTTTGTAATAAGTTTGTAATTATAAAATAATGAAAATTTATATTTAATGCGGACTCGCTATAATAAGAGACTTTTAATTATAGGATTTATTTATGCGAAGCCAACGACTGTTTCAAGTGGGTCAAAATTTAGTGAAATTTGCATGGGCAATTGAAATTGTTGCTGTACTTATTGGTTTTTTGATTTCAATTATTGTCTCTTATTCAGTGTATTTTGAAATTAATAGAGGTGATGGGGCATTTACCTTTAATGATTATGCGGCAATTTTAGTTGCGGGGCTTCCTTTTTTATTGGTTGCTATTGTTGAAGCAACCAAAATTCCTATTGCTACGGCAATGATGTATGCCAAGCACCGTTCATGGAGAATTATGCTTTTTATTGGGGTGATGATGTTAACCCTTATTACCTTTGAAACAATGATTAATGGTTTTGAGAGAAACTTTGCTAATTTGACTTTTGCTATTGATGAGAGAAAAGATCAGGCTCTTTTATACCAACAAGAGATTGACAATATCCAAGAGCAGATAGTAAAAATAAATGTTGTCTCTTTACCAAAGGTTGAAACTTCTTATGCCAATACTGTTGTTCGTGCAAATACTAATTTTAATCTACAGATTGAACAACATAGAGCAAATGTAAGTACCCGTTTAGGTACTTTAGATGAGAGTTATAAAGAAAAAATAAATGCAGAATTAAAAGATTTATATCATAAAGAGACAAATATTTATGCTGCGTGGGATAAAGAGAGAGAAAATCTCCAACATCGTCTTCGTAAACTGATTAATCAAAATATTGAAGGGGCAGGTACGGATAAAAAAGTCTTAGCAAAAGAGTTACAAGAACTTAAAGCTGAGATGAAAGAAAAAATGGAAGATGCCAGTTTTTTAACGCGTTCAAGTGTGGAAAAAAAATACAGAAAACTGATTGATAAAAAAGAGCAGAGACTCTATCAGGTCTCTGACTTTGCTGTGGGTGCTAAGGCAATTAATCAGCAGACTTCAACAGAGAAACAGCTGCAAGAGCATCTTAAAGTTATTGGTAAAAATTATCAAAAACGTGTGGATGCTATTAGAAATAGAATTGATTATTTAAATACACAACTTAAGTCTCAAGAAAAATCAAATGATTATTTAAGAGGAAAATACAGAGATGATTTAGAGAGTTATACCAGTACCGCCTTAAATAATAAAAAAATGATTATTGAACGTGCTACAGGCGAAAAAAACAAATTGTATAATCGTTATAATGAGATACAGAAAAAAGTTAAAGTCTTAGATGAAGAGATTGATGCCTTAAAGCAGAAACAAACGGCAGTGGGACATGAAATGAATAAAATGGTCAATCAAAATCAGGTATATAGAGTAGCTGCATATATCTCTAATAAAGAAGATGCAATGGAAGTACCCCACTCTTTAGTGGGTATGGTTGCTCTTATTTGGTTCGCCTCATTAGCCTTTATCTCTTCAATAACGGGGGTATTTTTAGCTATTGCTGGAATGTATATTCAAAAATGTTATGACCCAGAACTTGAAGGAGAAACGAATGCTTAGTGCTAATCAACTTGTATTCCAAGCACAAGAAGGAAAAATTAAGGAGTTAAAAGAAGTTTTAAATACTTTAGTTGAATTCTCTTTAGAAGCTTCAGGCTGTCAAAAATATGAATTATATCAACTGCATGATCAGCGTAAAGATTTTTTTATTATTGAGTTTTTTAAAAGTGAAAAAAAACATAAGGACTATTTAAAAAGTGAAGCTTATCTTAATTTAAGAGATAAGATTGATGCTTTAGTCGAATTTAAAACAGTTAATGTACTTAAACTTCCGCAATGTCTTACGAGTCTAGGGCTTAAGAAAAAATAATTAAACTCTCCTAAATAGAGTTCTGGTTAGATATAATAAAAAAATTATTTCTACTTAGGATTTTTTATATGAAAAAAACTTTTCTTTTTCTTCTTATTATTATTACCTTAGCCATTGGTATTGGAGTGAAACAAAATGTTTTTAAAATCTTTCCCTTTTATGAACAACTGACTCAAAACCATATTGGAACTGAAGTTGATTTACAAGATGCTTCTCAAAAAGAAGCCACGTATGTAGGTGCTGCTAAATGTCAAGAATGTCATCAAGATAAACATAAACAGTGGTCACACTCTGGGCATCCAAGAATGATTCGTGATTTTAGAAAAGAGCCTTCTGCCCTAGTTGCCGATTTTTCAAAACTTCCTAAAGATGCCAATTTTAAACTTGAAGATGCCACCTATACCATTGGTGGAAAATTTAAACAGCGTTTTATGATTCGAAAAGATTTTCAAAATAAAGAAGATTATGTACTTGGAAACTATCAATGGAATGTACAAACGAATAAATGGCAAAAATTTAAGCCTTGGAAGTACTGGTATAAAGAGGCATATGCTCATGATAATGAGAAACTTCCCACTTCAAGAGCCTGTGATGGATGCCATTTTACTGGTTTTATGTCACAAGAAAAAAGAGTAGATACCGGGGTGGCATGTGAAGCCTGTCATGGACCAGCATCTAAACATGTACAAAACCCTGTTTCTAAGGTTTATTTAGCCTCATTAGCTGATCCTGTTCGTCAAAATGAGGTCTGTCTTCAGTGCCATATGCGTAACCGTGATAAGCGTATGCAAGATCAAAATATTAGTGAAATTTATGGAGATGCTCGAGATTATCCATTTGGTTATGAGCCAGGAAAAGCCTTAAGTGAGTATAAGATGGTAGCGCCTTTTACCTTAGGTCAAGAGACAAAAGAGTTTTATGCTAATGGTGTGGGTAAAAAGAATCGTATGCAAGGAAATGAGTTTGTTCACTCCATGAAGGGTAGACATGGAGTGACCTGTATTAACTGTCATAACCCGCATACACTTGAACCTACGGCAGAGAAAAATAGAGGCAATAAACTCTGTATGTCGTGTCATACCTTTGGTTCTATTATTGGACCGCATCAAGAATCTTTAGAAAAACACAGTCACCATAAAAAAGACTCAAAAGGTTCTTTATGTGTGGAGTGCCATATGCCACGTGTAGGTAAACATACAGGTAAATCACCGATTACAGTACGTACACATATATTTGGATTTATTACCCCTAATGAGACACAAAAATTTAATATGCCTGATGAAACTAATGCCTGTTATGCCTGTCATAAAAAAGATAGAAAGATGAAAACACTTCAAAAAGACCTTGAAAAGTGGGGAATGATAGGCTGGGACAAACGATAAAATAGATATTCTCACTCTTTGTAAAGTGCATTTTTTTAAGTAAGAAACAGATAAAAAAGTATTAGATAACTTTAAGGTGTTAAAGAGCATAATATAAAATATAATTATATGTCTAGGGGAGTTTCATCTTATGAAAATAGATACAAAACTAATATTGGAGTTTTCTAAGAGTTTACGTATCTTGTATGTAGAAGATGATGAAATCTTATGTAAAATCACTAAAAAAGTACTTTCTTCTTATTTTAAAGAGGTGACTGTTGCGGTAAATGGGGAAGAGGGTTTAGGGCTTTATAAAGAGTACAAGCGTACAGAAGATGATTATTATGATCTTGTCTTTACCGATATCAATATGCCTAAACTTGATGGTATCTCTATGGCGACTGCAATTAAAAAAGAAAATTCTGAACAGTCTATTATTTTTATAACAGCAAGTAATGAGATGTCTCGTCTTCAAGATGCTATTAATGTGGGTAGTAGTGGTTTTCTTATTAAACCTGTTGGTTTAGAACAGTTGCAGACGGTTCTGTATTCAAGTGCACAAAAAGTTTTTGAACATAAGCTAGTGGTTAAATATTATGATGAGATAGAATCTTTGAATATACAGCTACAAGAGCGAAATGAAGAGCTAAAACAGAGAAATCAAGAACTAGAAAAATCGCTTCGTGTTTTAAATACTGTGGTTGAAAAAGAGGCTGTAAAAGATACGCAAAATGCTATACATAAGAGTGATGAATGCACTACAAAAGAGAGTTATCATAATGAACTTGATGAGCTTGAAGAGGCTGATATTGCAGAACTTTCAGATATATGTATTGATATTGATGGAGCAGTGATTGCTATTTTAAGTGCTAATGGAAATAACCAAGTAACTCAGCAATCTCTTCCTCAAATTATAGAAGGTTTTAATAAATTATCTTCTATTATCTCTTATTATACAGTTTTTACACAATTAACCATTGCCCTTAACAGTTTTGTGGTGAGTATTAAAAACAACCCTTTGCCCTCAACTGAAGAAGATATTTTAAATATATTTACACTTTTAGAAAGTTTTGTATTTGTATTAAAAAAATGGCAAATTAACCTTCAAAATAGCGAATTCGAATCAATTAATTACCTTGACGCCTCATTAATTAGTGATATGGACACCATTATTATGATGTATAACCCTAAAGAAGAGGTTGAGGGGGAGATAGACTTTTTTTAAAAAGGCAGTTAATGAATAAAGCGTTGATTAAACAGAAACAGATAGAGTATCTTTATGATAACCTTGACAGTGCTATGAGTGCAGTTGCCGTACTGAGTCTTGTTTTATTTGTTCTTTTTGATGGTTTAGTAGACAAGGTTAACTTAAGGATTTGGACTGTTTTTAGTCTTAGTTTTGTTACTTTACGTGTTGCTTTACTTTTGTGGTATAAAAAACATCCTATTAATGTAGACAATAGCCAAAAGT
Source organism: Campylobacterales bacterium (assembly GCA_024280035.1). GTDB lineage: Bacteria > Campylobacterota > Campylobacteria > Campylobacterales > Sulfurimonadaceae. The sequence goes on along the minus strand of JAJRQV010000018.1, from coordinate 18,248 downwards.
ATTATATTTTGTACTCTTTGGGGCTCTTAGGGACAAGTCTTGTTTTAGGTTCAAGTGTTTTTTTTATTTTTCCTAAAGAGGTTGAGTTTCAAGTTCTTCTTTTATTGGTTTTAGGAGGTCTATCCGCAGGTGCTGCAGTAACAACAACTTCGCGTATTGAGCTGTTTAATATCTATCTTATTTTTACCTTGATTCCTTTTGTTTATGCCTTTATTGCTAAGGCTGATACGCTCAATTATAGTCTTGCTGCCTTTGCCACATTATTTGTATTAATACTCTTTGTTATCTCAAGAAAAATTTCAATCACTGTTAATAATAATATTGTTTTAGCCTTAGAAAAAGAGCATTTAGTGCGTCAACTTGAAGCTAAAGTAGATAAGGCAACATGCTCAAATGAAGCGAAGTCACGTTTTTTATCAACCATGTCGCATGAGATTAGAACTCCAATGAATGTTATTATTGGTTTTATAAAAATTCTACAAAAAATGGAAAAAGAAGAGACAAAATTAAAGTACATTAATATAATTGATAGTTCTTCAAATCTCTTACTAAACATTTTAAATGATATCTTAGATGTTAATAAAATTGAGTCAGGTAAATTGCGTATTGAAGTCGTTTCTTTTAATGTGAAAGAGGAAGTAGAAACACTTTTTGAACTTTATGAGGCATCTTGTAAACAAAAGGGTGTGATTTTAATCAATGGTATTGATTTAGATGATAACTTAGTGATACAAAGTGATAAGCATCGTTTAAAACAGATTATTACAAATCTTCTTTCTAATGCACTGAAGTTTACCCCTGCTGGTAAAAAGGTAGAATTACATGTAGCCTACAAAAAAGAAGAGTCTCTTCTTTTTGTAGAAGTTAAAGATGAAGGAATTGGGGTTGCTAAAGAAGATATTAGTAGAATTTTAGAAGAATTTTCTCAAGCAGACAGCAGTACAGCAAGAAAGTATGGGGGAACAGGTTTAGGTCTTACTATTGTGAGTAAACTGCTTGAACTCTTAGACTCGTCTTTAACTGTAGACTCAAAAGAAGGTCTGGGCAGTAGTTTTAGTTTTAATTTAAAAGTTACTGAAGACTCTTTGGTAAAAAAAGAGTATGTAGAAAAAGAAAAAGTAGACTTTTCTCATAAAAAAATCTTAGTTGTAGAAGATAACAAAACGAACCAAATGCTGATAGAGATACTTTTAAGAGAGAAAAACCTTGATATTTGTATGGCTAATGATGGTTTACAAGCTCTTGAATATGTGAAAAAAGAGAAGTTTGAACTTATTTTAATGGATATTAATATGCCAAATATGAATGGGATAGAAGCCATGAAAGCAATCAAAGCTAATGACAAGAACCTAGAAAAGATACCTATTATAGCACTTACGGCTAATGCTGTGAGTGGAGACAAAGACTTTTATATTAAAGAAGGCTTTGATGCTTATCTTGCTAAACCTATTGATGATACGCTTTTACAGGATTGTTTGGAAAAATATCTCTAAGTATTTTTAAATAAATGTTTAATCATAAGCTTAAAGCAGATAAGAAAGAAATAAGGAACTTATAATTAAAACTGCTTTTTTAAGGACAGTTTTAATCAAATAGGAGGATAAAGCGAATCTAAAGATTAAAAATTTAGTATCTATTTAAGGGTTAAATTACTAAGATAAGCACCTAAATAAGAGGCTGTTTCTCCACTAAGTTTACGCATAAATGAGTCAATCTTATCTTCTTGTTGCCAGACGGCTCTTTTAACGCCACTAAGCTCTTTAATTGCATTTTGAGCATCAAAACCTACACCAATTTCATCAATTAAACCGACCTCCTTAGCCTGTGATGCGGTGAAGATATGAGCATCCGCAAATGCTGTTCTATTTGCCGGATCTAATTTTCTGGCTGTAGCAACATCATTAACAAACATATCATAAGTATTATTGACTACTTTTTCAAGTTCTTCTTTCTCAAAGTCTGTCCATTCTATTGAGGCAGTACCCACCTCTTTAAACTTTCCAGCCTTTACTGTTTGTGCAGAAACACCAATTTTTTGCGCCAGTTCGGTGTAATTCATACCTTGCATAATAACACCAATTGAACCTACCATTGAACCTGGATTTGCATAAATTTTATCTGCATAAATACTTGCATAATAAGAACCACTGGCAATGGTTCCTGCTGCATAAGCAATCACAGGTTTTTCCTCTTTTAAGCGTTTGACTGCTTGCATAATTTCAATCGAAGGAGGCACTGCACCACCAGGTGAATTTACAACCAATAAAACACCTTTAATATGACTGTTTTTTCTTGCTTCTTCAAGTTGTTTAACGACTAAGGTAGCGTCCATAATGACACCTTCTAGTTTAATCTGTGTAAGATTGGCTTGTTCAAGTTCTACTTCGCTTGGAGAATAAATAATAAAAACAAGAAGTAAAAAAAGCATGGCTTTAAAGTGGTTTTGAATATACTTCATAGTGATGAAGAAGGGTGAAAAGAATTGTTTAATACCGTCCATTAGATGACCTTTCCATTAATAAATGTATTGATAATTGGGTACTGATGTAAGATAAGATGAAGAGGAAGTTGCTGATTAGGTTCTTCTTTAATATCAAGAACAATAAGGTCTGCATTTTTACCTACTTTAATCTCACCTGTATTTAATTTAAGTGCTTTTGCTGCATCTATTGTAACTGAATTTAGTAAAGACTTAGCCAGAGGAAGAAGCTCTGAGTCAGAATGCATAAAAAGGGCTGCTTTCATCTCCTCAAAAAGATTTAAATCATAATTAGAGCTAAGCCCATCTGTTCCACATACCCAATTAATATTTTGGGCTTCAATTGCATCTAAATCAAGGGCACCGTTCCCAAGAAGACGATTTGAAATAGGACAATGAATAACAGTGTGATGGGCATCACTTAACTTATCTAATTCATTTGGTGTTGCATGAACAACATGCGTAAAAAGGGTAGGAATGTCTTTAAAAAGTTCTAAAAACTCTTTAGATGTATTGACAGCATAGTCTTGTTTTAAGAACTCATTAAAAAAAGGCTTAAACTCACCCTTATTAGAATCTAACCATTCTCTCTCTTCTGGGCTTTCCATAAAATGTGCCGAAAGTGGGTAGTTTCTAAGACGTACCAAATCCAGTGCTTTTTTAATAAGAGCAGGGTGGACGGAATAAGGAGAATGAATGGCAATCGCAGGTGTAAAACCTTCTCTTTTTATGGTTTCACTTGCCTCAAGACGTGATTTGAAATCACCAAATAGAGCGTCTGCCATAGTGGCTTGTGAACCGATGACCTCATTAAAGTAGACCACATTTTGTTGAGCAAGTTCAGCTGCTTCTAAATCCATTCCATGCGAAGAAATAGCCCCAAAAGTGGTGGTTCCTGAGTCTAACATTTTTTGTGTTGCTTCTTGCATACATGCACTTGAACAGTTAGCAATTAACTCTTCTCTATTTTCAATAACAGAGTGTAACCACGGCATAAATTTTCCATATTTTAGATGGGTTTTATTGGCAGAGAACTCAAGATGCACATGTGAATTAATAAGACCAGGCATAACAATTGACTCGGGAGGCGTGTCAATAACCTGGGCATCAGGGTACATTTGTAACAGCTCTTCTAAGGGAGCAATTTTTTTGATGGTTTTATCAAAGGCAAGGGACTTACCGCTGATGACTTCGTTGTTAATAAGGAGGTGCGAAACATGTAATATTTTCAAATTGTAAAAGCCTTTAGTTTTCTAAATAAAAATTATGCTTTATAAAGCTATAATATATGCTTAAAATTAAGGGACAATTCCCAAACCAAGGTAAGAAATGAAAGTAGTAGTTATTCAAGGTCCAAATTTAAATATGTTAGGTGTTCGTGAACAAACTATTTACGGCCCAATGAAATTAGAACAAATTCATGCACAAATGAAAGAATTTGCTGAATCAAATGGTTTAGAGATTGAGTTTTTTCAAAGTAATTTAGAGGGTGAAATTGTAGACCGTATTCAAGAATGTATGGGTGAAGCAGATGGTATCATTATTAATCCTGCAGCATATACACACACCTCTATTGCAATTCGTGATGCAATCTCTGCGGTAGCATTACCAACAATTGAAGTACATATCTCTAATATCGCTCGTCGTGAAGAATTTCGTAAACAAAATATGATAGCAGCAGTATGTTCATCTTCAGTGGTAGGCTTTGGTCCATTTGGTTACCACTTAGCTATGACAGGTATGGGTCAAATCTTTAATGAGATTAATGCAATGAAAGAAGCTCAAAAAATGCAACAAGATGCAGCACAAGCAGCACAGGCTTAGTGGTACAAAAACGTTTAAATGAGAGTCTTACTCTTATCAGGTCTGAGTTTTTTCCGGCTTCATATAAGGGCTCATCTAAACGTTACTCAGTGACTTTAGGCGTTGGTGGAAATGTAGGTGATGTTCGTCGGCGTTTAGAGAAATTGAGTTTTTATTTAAGAAAAAGTAGACAGTGTGACCTTGTGAAAACAGGGCCTATTTTAAAGAATCCACCCTTTGGTTATCTTGAACAAGCTGATTTTTATAACTCAGTTATTTTGGTTAAGACAAACTTACAACCGCAGGCTTTTTTAAAATATATCCTTGAAGTGGAACGTCATTTTGGACGGAAACGTTCATTTGAAAATGCACCACGCACCTTAGATATAGATATGATTTTTTACGAGAATAGAAAAATGAATACCCAAAGATTGACCTTACCTCACCCTTTTTGGCAAGAGCGCGAGAGTGTAATCATTCCTTTAGGGTATGTGGAGAATAGATGATAATAAGTTCTTTTCAGTGCGCTTTATCTGCGCAATACCTCAGATTGAATAATTTTTCTAATGGAAAAGTTTTAATTAGTAAAACGGTACGAAAAAGAGTGAATGGAAGTAAAAGCTAATGAAAGTATTGACGTTTTCAGGAAGTTCACCTGCACAAGCATTAAAAAAAGCACAACTTTGTGTTGGTGAAGATGCGATGCTTATTGAGACCAAAGAGATTCGTAAAAAATCTTTAACACAAACGGCTTTATATGAAATTATTATTGGAATTGATGATGAGATAGCAGCTAAACTGGACAAGGCGCAAAAAAGTGTTCCTGCTGAGGCACCTGTTGCCCAGAGTTCTGCTGACGTTTTGTATAATATCTCCGAAGCTGCACGTCAAATTTCAAAGATTGCTGAAGTAACACAAGAGACTTCTGTTCTTGAAGAGGATTATGATAGCACAAAGATAGTTGCTCGGGTAAAACAAAAAAGTTCTGATCCAATTGAGTTTAAAGAGATTAAAGATGAGATTTCAAAACTAGGGGATAAGGTTAAACTGATTCAAAATATGTTTTGGGATGAACGAAGTGACCAGATAGGGAACCTTCATATACCACCTGAATTTTCTGAGATTTATAAACTTACTCTTGAAAGTGGAATGAATGCGGCACATATTGAAGAGATTATGGGGCTTACCTTAGAACATATGCCACTAAAAATGCGTGAAAATTCTCAAACTGTAAAGCGTTATTTTCAAGTATTACTGCGTAAAATGGTACCTGTTCGCATGGAAAAAATGCCTGTTAAAGGTGCAAAAAAAGTGATTATGCTTGTTGGTCCAACCGGAGTTGGAAAAACAACCAGTATTGCTAAACTTGCAGCACGTTACTCTTTTATGATGGAAAAAAAGTATAAGGTGGGTTTAATTGTTCTTGATACCTACCGAATTGGTGCGGTTGAACAGTTAATGCAATATGCACGTATGATGAAGTTAGGTATTGAGACAGTAGTAGACCCTCCTGAGTTTGCTTCTGCCTTAAATGCCATGTCGTATTGTGATTATATTTTAATTGATACTATGGGTTCATCTCCTTATGATAAAGAAAAAATTACTAAAATATATGAGTGTTTACAAAACAATACAACAGAGCTTCAAATTGATACGGTTTTAGTACTTCCAAGTTCTATTAAATATGAAGATTTGAAAGCAACATATGATAATTTTGAACAGTTAGGTATTGATACGATGATGTTTACCAAACTTGATGAAACACGTGGTTTTGGAAATATATTTTCTTTAATGTATGAAACAGCTAAACCCATCTCTTATTTTTCAGTAGGTCAAGAAGTTCCTGAAGACTTAGTAGTTGCCAGTTCAGACTACCTTATTGATTGTATGTTAAATGGTTTTGATAGGACAAAAAGATGATAACTCAAGCTGCTAAACTTCAAGAATTAGTTGAAGAGCAGTCTAAAAACTCTGCTAAAAAGACACGTTTTATTGCAATTACTTCAGGTAAGGGAGGTGTTGGCAAGAGTACTATTAGTTCCAATATCGCTTATTTAATGGCACATTATGGCCTTAAGGTCGGAATTTTTGATGCAGATATTGGTTTGGCTAATTTAGACGTTATGTTTAATGTAAAAATCAAAAAAAATATTTTGCATGTTTTAAAAGGTGAGGCGACTGTAAGAGATATTTTAGTACCTATTATTCCTAACTTAGTTCTTATTCCTGGTGAGAGTGGGGATGAGATTTTAAAATACAGTGATGGTTCCTTATTTGAGCGTTTTATGCAAGAAGCACATGTTTTAGATGACTTAGATGTTTTATTGATTGATACGGGTGCGGGTATAGGCGATCATATTCAACTCTTTTTAAATGCAGCAGATGATGTTATTGTTGTTACGGTTCCTGATCCTGCGGCAATTACAGATGCTTATGCTACGATTAAGGTGACTTCAAAAATCCGTTCAAAAATATCTCTTATTTTTAATCAGGTACGCTCAGAAAAAGAGGCACAACTCTTGTATGATAAAATCGCTAAGGTAGCCCAAGCTAACATAGGTTCTACGCTTCAATTAGAACTGCTGGGTAAGGTTAATGCAGATGAAAAGGTAGGACGTTCTATTAAACAGAGAAAAATATTTTCTCAAGAGAATCCTGTTTCACCCACAACACGTGATTTAGAAAAAATAGTAAAAAAACTTTCACGTAAATTGGAACGAAATGTGCTGGTAACTCCTGAAGAGAGCGGTATTCAGGGTCTTTTTAAACGTTTACTAACACATTTTTAGTAATACCGACACCAGAAATAATTTTAAAAAAGGGGAAAAACAGTACAATGCGCAGTATAAATTTTGTCTCCTTTTTAACAGTACAAGGCTTTTTTATAGGTTGTGTATTTTCTATTTTAAAAGCACATACTGCTGAGGGTATCTTAGTCTATACCCTACTTATTACAGCATTTTTTTATCTATTTTCACATTTTATTATCTCTTTTTTCTTGCGTTATTCTCCTGTACGTCAAGAATTTTTTCCAAAAATGCGACATGAAAAAGATTTAGATTATTATGCAAATGAAATTTCAAAGCGTGAAAAAATTGCAGAAAACTCCTTAGATTTTCTTCAAAAGCTTGAAGAAAAATATACAACAAAAACGCAGACAAGGGGAAGGTCATGATGGGCTGTTCTCGTGCCAATGTTTATGTTGAAGAATTGAAATATAAAGAAGATGAGTTAGCTATTCAATACCTTCCTGCGGTAAAGGCAATGGCATTTAGATTAAAAGAGAGACTTCCTTCTTCCGTTGACTTTTGTGATTTATCAGCTATTGGAACAGAAGAATTAGTCAAATTAGCACGTCGTTATGATGTGGAACAAAATGACTCATTTTGGGGTTTTGCTAAAACACGAGTATATGGAGCGATGTTAGATTTTCTTCGTTCTTTAGATATGGTGTCTCGTTCTAATCGAAAACTGATTAAAATGATAGACAAGGCAATAAGTACTTATTTAGCTGATCATGAAGACGAACCCAGTAATGCAGAACTGGCAGAAATCTTAGGAGAGAGTGAAGAGAAAATTAATGAAGCGCGTATCGCTTCAGAAATTTATGCTGTTATGCCTATAGATGAGCAGTTGAGCCTTCAAGGGGAGAGCTCAACACTTGAATTGGTAGAAAAAGATAATTTAATAGAAGTGATACACAACGTGTTAAATGAATATTCTGAACGTGAACAGATGATTATTCAACTCTATTATTTTGAAGAGCTTTCTCTTAAAGAGATAAGCCAAGTTTTAGATATAACGGAGTCAAGAATTTCACAAATACACAAAGCACTGCTTAAAAAAATAAGAGATACTTTAGGAGAAGATAATGGCTGATATACTCTCCCAAGAAGAAATTGATGCCCTTTTAGACGTTGTTGAAGATGAGGGTGATGATGCCTTAGCAATAGAAGAAGATGAGGTTTTTGAACAAAAACAGATAACCTTGTATGACTTTAAACGTCCTAACCGTGTCTCTAAAGAGCAGTTACGTGCTTTTAGAGGAATCCACGACAAAATGGCACGTTCTTTATCTTCACAAATTTCAGCAATTATGCGTTCAATTGTTGAGATTCAACTGCATTCAGTTGATCAGATGACCTATGGAGAATTTCTTATGTCTCTGCCTAATCCAACCTCATTTAATGTTTTCTCTATGAAACCACTTGAAGGTTCAGGTGTATTAGAAATTAATCCTTCTATCGCTTTTCCAATGTTAGACCGACTTCTTGGTGGAAAGGGTGAGCCTTTTGAGTCAAATCGTGAGTTTTCTGATATTGAGTTGAGTCTTTTTGAGACTGTACTTCGCGTAATGATGTCAACGCTTAAAGAAGCATGGGGACCTGTTGCAGAAGTGTATCCAGCTATTGAATCTAAAGAGTCTAGTCCTAATGTTGTTCAAATTGTTGCGCAAAATGAGATTGTTGTTATGGTGGTTATGGAGATTATTATTGGGCACAGTTCAGGAATGATGAATATCTGTTATCCCGTAATTGCACTTGAGCCTGTTTTGCCTAAGTTAGCCAGCCGAGATTTAATGCTGAATGAAACCAGTTCTAAAAAATCGCGTAATCAAGAGCTTCAAGTTCTAATTGGTGGGGCAAAAGTAACGGTTGAAGCTAACCTTGGTGTTGCTGAGTTAAGCCTTCGTGAAGTGCTTGATCTTAAAGGAGGTGATATCATTCGACTTAGTGCAAGTGGTGATGATATTGTTAGTCTTAGTGTTGATGGAAAAGAGAGATTTAAGGGTGAGATCGGACTTCGCCGTTTTAGAAAGTCTATTAAGGTTACAGAAATCATTTATACAGAAAGAGATGATGTTAAACGGGTTCTAAAACATTATGAAGACAGACGTAAGGCAAAAATTTCTGGGGTAAAAGAGATTATGTATGATGAAAATATGATGGAAGATGAGGAGTTAGAAGATGAGTGAATTTATTAAACTTTTTGAACAAGAGACGAAGGCAACAATAGAAGGGTTAACAGGGCAAACTCCCGTCTTAGAACTTAAAGAAGAAGAGACAATTTCCATAGTTTCTAATATTATTCCTCCTACCTCAATGACAACTATTACAGTAAGTGGTGATATTGATGCTTCTGTATCAATGGCTATTCCTCCAACCTTAGCAACCGCCTTAGGTGATCTGATGCTTGGTGGTGAGGGTGAAGGAAAGGAGAGCATGGATGAAGAAGATCTTGATGCAACGAAAGAGATAGTTTCTAATATCTTTTCTGCTTTTTCTACAGCCTTAACCTCTCAAGATGATACCCCAAGTCTTAATTTTTCTGTTTCAAATATTGAATTTATTGATGAAGATGGAGAGATAAATCTTGAATCATATTCAAAAATGTATGTTTATAATTTTTCTTTAGGAGAGATTACTTCTCTTTTAATGTTTGTTATTGATGAGAAAATTGAAGCTGCAATCAATGGAGATGTATCTGCGTCTACTTCAAGTGCAGATACAAGTTCTGAAAGTTCAAGCTCATCGGCTCAAAGCAGTTCAGGTTTTCAAGCTGATGAAGACAGCAACATTAACTTAATTATGGATGTTAAACTACCTGTACGTGTTCGTATTGGTGGAAAAAAGATGTTACTTCGTGATGTCTTAAGTATGGATATTGGTTCTGTAATTGAACTAAACCAACTGGCAAATGATCCTTTGGATATTTTAGTAGATAATCATGTTATTGCTCAAGGTGAGGTTGTTATTGTGGATGGAAACTTTGGTGTTCAAATCACAACCATTGGTACGAAAAAAGATCGTCTTCAGCAGCTTAAAGCATAGCTTTATGGAAGAGGGGACGCTTCGCTTTTAGGAAAAAAGAATAAAGTCTTAGTGATATTACTGCGTAAGTTAATAAACTTGTGCACGGAGAGATAAGTTTAATTTTTACTCAAAGAGATGAAAACTAGATGAATTGGTTTTGCAAAGTAAAATGTTTCTTTAGAGAATTTAAGCTGTGTATCCCTTAAATAAAATAACTAAGTCCCTAATCAAAAGAAAATACTATTAGAAAATGACTAAAATAACTACAAGATAAACTCATTTAGGAATAAGAAATGGAACGTCGAAGAGAAGCTCAACGAATTATTACTAAAAAATATGCAAAAGATATCAAGTCAGCAGACCCTTGGTCAGTCTTTAAAATTATTGCAGACTTTGTGCATGGTTTTGATGAATTAGGTGATTTAGGTCCTTCTGTAACTGTTTTTGGTTCGGCTCGAACAGATAAAGAGAACAGGTATTATAAAAAAGCAGTTATCTTAGGTGATAAACTTGGTGCAGCGGGTTTTAATGTTATTACGGGTGGTGGACCAGGCATTATGGAAGCGGCAAACAAAGGGGCTTATAATAACCCTAATATTGAATCTATTGGTTTAAATATTGATCTTCCTATGGAGCAAACAGCTAACCCTTTTGTAACCAAAGAGAGAACCTTTGATTACTTTTTTTCACGAAAGGTGATGTTAGTTAAGTACTCTATTGCTTATGTTATTTTTCCAGGTGGTTATGGAACCTTAGATGAGCTTTTTGAAGCCCTAACTCTTATTCAGACAAAAAAAGTAAGTGGTGTTAAAATTTTTGTGGTAGGAATAGAGTTCTTTCAACCCCTTATGGATTTTATTACAACAAAACTACTTCCGGCAGGAATGATTGATGCAGAAGATGTGGATTTAATTACACTTACCGATGATTTAGACCATATCGCAGAACAGATACAGACATCTATTGGTGTTCAAATTCAATGTTTAGAAGATGTAGGTATGAAAAATACAGCCTATTACAACTCCTTGTCTGCATTTTTTAAGCACAGAGATATTTCAGAAGGTAAAGATTCGCAATAATGAAGAAAAAAGTATTAATTGGTATGAGTGGAGGTGTTGATTCGACAGTATCTACACTTTTGTTATTAGAAGAAGGTTATGAGGTTGAAGGTCTGTATATGAAACTGCACACCGCGCCGGGATATCATGAGATACATTTAGCCCGAGCACAAAAAGCAGCTGATTTTGCTGGTATTAAACTGCATGTCTTAGACCTTCAAGATGTTTTTCAAAAAAAGGTAGTAGACCCTTTTATTAAAACCTATAAAGAGGGAGAAACACCAAACCCATGTGCCTTATGTAATCGCAGTCTAAAATTTGGTGAGATGTTAGACTTTGCCGATAAAATTGGGGCAGATTTTTTAGCTACGGGGCATTACCTTCAAACAGATGGTAAACACCTTATTCAAGCAAAAGATGATACAAAAGATCAAAGTTATTTTCTTTTTTATATTGATAAAAAAGTACTCCCGAGACTTCTATTTCCTCTTGGAAATAGACTTAAATCGGATATTAAAAAGTGTGCGGCTTCTATAGAAGGCTTAGAAACCTTTGCTTCTCAATCAGAATCACATGAGATCTGTTTTGTTGATACGACTTATACAGACGTACTTAAAGAATATGTTGAAGTTGATAAGGCGGGAGAAGTCTTAGATTCTGATGGAAATGTAGTAGGAGAGCATAAAGGATATATGCATTATACCATTGGTAAGCGTAGAGGATTTACAGTTAAAGGGGCACATGAGCCGCATTATGTAACAAAAATTCTGCCTAAGACAAATCAGATAGTGGTAGGTTTAAAAGATGAATTAAAAGAGTATGATGTGAAAATAAGAGATATTAATATGTTTGATGAACGAAACTCTTTTGATACCCTTGTGAAACTACGTTACCGTACTAAAGGGGTGCCTTGTCATGTAGAACTCTCAGGAGATAAGGGTGTTATTAAACTTAAAGAACCTGTCCTTGGTGTTGCCAAAGGACAGGCTGCTGTATTTTATGATGGAGATAAACTTATTGGTGGTGGCTGGATAGAGTAAAAACTCTATTTTGAGCTTTTATCAACATCAGCTTTATGTTTAGACATTAAGGCTGTAAAACTCTCTTTAATGTGTTCGTATAACTTAACAACAGCATTTTTACCTTTAACCTCTTTTCTAAGTTGTGTAATCTCATTATCAATAGCTTTGTACTCTTTCGAGTAGGCTTTAGTATAACCTAGTTGAACAGATTTTTTAAGTTCATCTTGGGCACTGTTTAGTAAAACTGTGACCTCTTTTTTATTACTTTTGTCTAGGGTAGATGCTTCTACTACAAGACTTTGCGCCGTTAAAAGAGGAATAGGAAGAACCGTTGTTTCAATAACAGTGGTATTAAGTACTGTAACTAAACTTTGAAAAGCTAAGTCATTTTTTCCTTTATTTAAATACTCAAGTGCTTTTTTTGCAGTTGCGGGATAAATATCTACTGGAATAACTTTTTTAGTCATTATAATTTCATCTTGTAAAGGATTTAATAATTCAATCGCCAATTGGGTATCATTGTTTTTTAAAGATTGTATGACCTTGTCTTTAACTGTTTGTACAAGTTTAGAGTCTCCTTCAAAGTTTTTAACCACTACCTCTTGTGCTACAGATATTAATTTTAGATTAGGGTGATGCTTAAAGGCAGTATTAAACAGGTCAATTGCTTTTTGTAATGCGATTTTTGCCTCTTCTGTTTTATCTGCTTGAAGAGCATTTAGGCTAATAAAAATTTGTGTTAAGCCATCTGTTAGCTCTTGAGAAGCTTTTTTGGATTCATGTTTATATCTAGTGTATTCGTTATTAACAATTTTTTTCAATCGATTGAATTCATCTTTTTGAGACTGTGTTTTAAATGCTTTTCTATTTTGTTTCGATAAAAATAGCTCTTTTGATTGTGCTTCTTCAACTTGAGCTTGTGCAGCAGCTTTTCCTTGTACCTTAGAAGGATGATTAAGAGCCTTTGTTTCTTTGTCTGCAACACTGTCATGAAGATTGTCTGAATTTGCAAAAAGAAGAGAAGTACTAAAAAGCAAAGAGGCTGTAACGACGGAAATAAATAATTTGTTTTTCATAATATATCCTTGTGATAGTAAAAATTATTATCAAATTAATCTTAATAAGATAATGTATTAAATTGCTTGTTATCTGCTTGAATTTAAACCTTTAACAAGTAACTTATTAATCAAAATAAAACATATTTGTGTGGAAATAGTGTGCAGGAAGTCTATTTTATATAAAATTCTGCAACTAAAGGAAGGTGGTCAGAAAAGCCTTTACCTGTATGATGTTTAGGTCGGGTGCGACTTCTTTGCCATCGATAGAGTTTTTTACCATTTTTAGTAAAAAGATAAGATGCTTGAAAAGAGTGAAAACTTCCTTGTATAAAATGAGAGCCTTGTTTATCTACTAAAGAGGGTGAAATGATAAAATGGTCTAATGCTTCTTTGTTAGACTTATAGATATGACTCCACCTCTGTGCTTTGGGAACTTCCATCCATAAGTTATAGTTCCCTGTTGTTAGTAGGCTTGATTGGGTATATAACTCCCCATTAGAATCTATAGTTTTTAAAATATGATTAATTCCTGTAATTCCATGAGTATCATTATGTTTACGTTTTTTGATAAAACTTTTATGCTCTTCATAATGGGCATTAAAGTCACCAGTTAAGATATAATCAGAGTTTTTAGGAAGTGTATCTAAACGCCGTCTTAAAGCCTTTGCATAAATAATACGTTTACTTTCAGGGCCTGATTTAGCCTTCCAATGGTTAACAAAAATATACAAAGGTTTTCCATACACGATAATTTTAGCCTCTAATATATTTCTTACACCCCAGGCTTGAGAAACAGTAATTTCACGTTTAATAATAGGATACTTAGATAAGAGAGCAGATTTAACGGAGGTGTTCTTTTTATTAGCAATTGCGCGGTATCTAAAGTAAAGCCCTTTACGTGAGAGCTCTTTTTGTAAGTCACGCAGGGCAAGGTCAGATTCAATTTCAGTCAGTGCAATAACATCGGGATTAATATCAACAATCACCTTAGTGATATTTAAAATCTTTTTACGATAGTTTTGGCGGTTCCATTTCCAGATGGTATTGGGAATATACTCACTGTATTCTGTTCCATTATAGTGCAGGTCAAAAAGATTTTCGACATTATAAACAGCAATTTTCACATTTTCTCCTTTTGCAAATAGACTAAGACTTAGAAAAAGAAAAATGGTGAAAAACTTCATTAGTCTATGATGCCATTTAAACGTAATAAACCACTTGTATCAAGCTCTCTTCCCATAAATTTTTCAAACAGAACGGACATACTTTCAGAACCTCCTAAACCAAGAATAATATCTCGGTAAGAAGAAGATACTTGTTCATCAAAAATCCCAGCATCTACAAAATGAAAAAAGGCATCAGCTGAAAGTACTTCTGCCCATTTGTATGAGTAATATCCTGCCGCATAACCTCCTGCAAAAATATGGGCAAAACCATTTTGGAACTTACTATAAGCTGGAGGTTTAAGAAGGGCAACTTCCTCTCTAATCTCATCAAGAAGGTTTTGTACTTCTTCTCCTGTATGCAGTTTCATATGCAGTTTAAAATCAAAAAGAGAGAACTCAAGTTGACGTAACATCTGCATGGCTGATTGAAAGTTTTTAGCCTTAACTAATTTTTTAATCATCTCATCAGAAATCACCTAACCACTGTTATGATGTAGAGCAAAAAGTTTAAGGACTTGAGGTTCATAAGCAAAAGATTCTACAAATTGAGAAGGAAACTCTACTGCGTCCCATTCCACCCCATTAACACCTGAAACAGAGTTCTCATTGACAGTGGAAAGCATATGGTGAAGGGCATGCCCCATCTCATGAAAAAGTGTAACAACGTCATCATGACGCAGCAAAGAGGGTGCTGTGTCAGATGAGGCTGGAAAATTACATACGATATAAGCAGAATAGAGGATCTCCTTACCCTTTTCATCCAGACAGTGAGACTGCCAGTTATTCATCCATGCTCCCCCACGTTTAGAAGAGCGTGCTTCTAAGTCAAGATAGAGACGAGAACGTAACTCATTATTGATGTACAGGTCATAAGCCGAAGCTTTCTCGTCCCAGAGTTTAATATCAACCTTTCTAAACTCAATACCCAGAAGTTTGTGCAAGAAGTCAAAGAGCCCTTTAGCTACAGAGTGCTGTTCAAAATAAGGGCGATAAGCTTCTTCATCAATATCATATTTTTCTTTTTTTAGTATTTCAGAATAATAAGCGGTATCTGAACTCGTAATATTTTTTTGCCCCTCTTTTAATGCTAATGCCTTAAGCTCAGCTAACTCTTTTTTAGCTTGTTTTTTAGATTAGGCAGCAAGTCTCTCTAAAAAGTCGATAACCTTATCTGTAGAAGTTGCCATCTTAGGTGCAATGGAGAGTTCTGCAAAATTATCAAAACCAAGGATTTTTGCCATCTCTTGACGAAGTTGCATTAATTCATCAATGATATCAGCATTTTCTGGTGCGCGAGTGGTGTATGCCTTATATAATTCTTCTCTAAGTTTAGGGTTTTTACCATAGGTCATATAAGAGATATATGAAGGCATTTGAAGGGTGAATTTATAGCTTCCATCATCTTGTTTAGCTGCTTCTTTATCTGAGGTGGGAATACCTTCAATATCTTTCTCATTTGTAATGATAAGCTCATAAGCATTAGTGGCATCAAGAAGGTTTTGAGAGAAGTCATTAGTTAAGGTGCTTTTTTTAAGATTAATCTCTTTTAAACGCTCTTTTTTCTTTTTATCTAAGTGCGCACCACTGAGTTCAAAGTTACGAATATTATGTTCAAGAACTTGGTTTTGCTCTTGGTTTAGGTCTTTTCCCTCTTCTTGTTTAATCTTTTTAAATACCTTATATATCTCTTCATTTTGAGAGATTTCAGTTCCATACTCTGTTAAAAGAGGAAGGGCATCGGCATAAACTTTTTGTGTCTTTTCTGAGTTGTTGACAGCATTAAGATGTGAAATTGGGGTGAAAAACCACTCCAAACGTTCATCAATCATCTCAAAAGGTTTTACAAAATTTGCATAAGTTTTATTTTTTAATTCAAGAAGAGAATCAATCTCTTTTTTACTCTTTTGTAAACGTGATGTAAGTTCAGTAATGGCGGTGTCAAGATTGACATCAAAGTCTAAAAACATAGTTATCCTTATTATTTATCGACATTGTAAAGTAATTATTCTAAATATTTTGTTTAGTTTAGCTTTTGAGATAAATATAAAGTAAAAACCAAGAGATTAGACTTGAGGAAGTTTATTAAAATAGAGTGTTTTATTGCGTCTTGTTAAACAATCATAACCCTATTAATTTTTATCATTGGTTTTTACTTGAGTCTATTTATATAAGATTTTTATAAAACTTAGATTTTACTGTTTATCCATTGACTCAGTTGATTTGCATCTAAGACACCTGAAACTCGATCTATCTCTTTCCCCCTTTTAAATAAAACAAGAGTTGGGATAGAACGTATATTAAAATGTGCTCCTAAGGTTTGTTGATCTTCGGTATTTACCTTAGCAAAACGCACCTTTGCCTTGTAATTACGTGATGCCTGTTCAAAGTTTGGTCCCATGATTTGACACGGACCACACCAAGGTGCCCAAAAATCAATAATAACAGGAATATCATTTTTTTCCAGGTGTTGAGAGATGTTTTCAGTAGTAAGTTCAATCGGTGTAGTATCTAAGATTGATTTTTTACAACGTCCACATTTTGCATTTTCAGGAGTTTTATTAGTAGGAATACGGTTTGTTCCATTACAAAAAGGGCAGACAATATGGGTAAATTCGCTCATAATTTTCCTTTTAAATAGTTATGTTTGTTTTTATTTTATCATTAATTATTGTGTAATACAATAAAATTTTACATAAACTTAAATCAAGTAGGGTGATGATTATAAAGAGATTATAGGTGTGTTTAAGCACAGAACATTCCTGTAACTTAGTGATCTGTCAATACTATTTGAGATACTTTAATCAATCTACAATTCTAAATTTTTTTTCAGTAGAGTACTACACAACAGCTTTATCTGGATTATTATTAAAAATCTCTCTTTGTGCGTGTAAGCTTAAATGTTTTGCTTTTGCTTCTCTTCCATCAACCACCTTACCAAAGTCATTTACATAACGTGTATCATTTCCGCTTTCAGGTTCATCATGTACCACTGCGTCATACATAGAAACATCAGGTGTTTTATGGTCAAGCTGTTCAGCAGGGTCTCGTCCTGAATGGTGGCTTAGTGCATCTTGTAAACCTTCTCCCTCTTTTTTATCTTCAAAGGTATAAGCCCTTGTTTTATTCTCTTTTGCAAATTCATAATACCCTTGTAGATAAGAAGGCAAGGTTTGACTTAACTCTTTTAGTGGAACCTTATGAAAGGTTGCTTCCTCATACATAAGATGAAGAGTAACAAAGGCAAGTTCATTATTGACTTTTTTGTTAAGTGTTAGCGTATAAGGTTTCATATCATCACTCTCAAACCTATCAATAACACCCACTGCGTCAATATCTTTTATGTACCAAGTATATTCATCTAAAGAGGGGCGTATCTTAGCGTTAAGCTTGTTCACTAAACTATCTGCTTGTAGCCTAGCATCTTGTTTAGATTTTGCCTTTAACACTCTTGTGTAAACAAACTCCTCTACCATCTCAGCAGCATACCCTCCCCCCACATCGGAGTGTACACCCATGTAGGAAAATTCCTTTGCGGCGGCACCCTTTACATTGGTTAAGGGGAAGTTCTTTCTTACTTCATCATGTGCTGTCATATGAACAACCGTGTTAGCACTTTTGCTTGAGAGGTTAAAGTTATAACTTTCAAATAAGTCCATCTCGTCACGTTTTCCACTTACTTTATACATTTTATTAAAAGAATGTATGCTGTTATGCCCGTGAGAATGTCTTTTGTAGGGCTTAAAACTCACCTTCCAACCTAAGGCTTCATAATGTTCTATCTGTTGATGGAGTTCTCTATCGCCTCTAGCGATACCTAGTAGAACTTCAATATCTCTCCCTTTTTTAGGG
>JAJRQV010000017.1 GCA_024280035.1 Campylobacterales bacterium | reverse complement strand
TCGCCTGCGAACTTAAAAGGGAAAAAAGTAATGGGCAGCAGTAGAGAGCTAACCAGTACGGGAATAGGAATGATGTTACATCATTTTAAAATTAAAGTAGAAGACTTTAACCTTATTCCTTCTACCCATACTACTGAAGCATTTGAGAAGGGTGAGATTGATGCGATGACTGCCTTTATCAGCAATCAACCCTATCAACTTGAGCAAAAAAACATACCCTATAATATTTTAAACCCTAGCAGTTATGGTTCTCAATTTTATGATGTTAATATTTTCACCTCTCAAGCCTTTTTTAAAAAAGACCCCAATACTGTTCGGAATTTTCGTAATGCAAGCATTAAAGGATGGCATTATGCCTTAAAACATAGTGATGAAATTATTCATCTTATTCTTAAGAAATATAATACGCAAAATAAAACATATGATGCCTTAAAGTATGAGGCTGAAATCACAAAAAGTCTTATTCTTGAAAACATTTACACCTTAGGTAGCATAGACTGTAATGTTATCCAAGAGATGAAACAGACCTTTTTAGATCTGAACTTTATTCCTAAGTTTTCTGCTAAAAATAAAAATGCTTTTGTCCTTGATAACAACTGTAATACAGAGTTTTCCACCATCTTGAGCCAAGAAGAGCTTAATTACATCAAAAACAAGGATGAGATTAAAGTCTGTGCAGACCCCGATTGGATGCCCTTTGAGAAGATAAGAGAGGGCAAACTTATTGGAATGAGTGCGGACTACTTAAAACTACTAGAAGATAAGCTCAATATCCCTTTTAATGTACTTCCTGTTCAAAGTTGGGTACAAAGTGTAGAGTTTGCAAAACAGAGGAAATGTGATATTTTCTCTTTAGCCATGAAAACACCTTCACGTAAAAAATATATGAATTTCACCTCACCTCATCTCTCTATTCCTCTTGTTATTACAACCACAATAGATAAACTTTTCATTACCGATTTTAAAAATGTACTTCAACAGACATTTGGAGCGGTTAAGGGGTATGCCTTTACTGAACTGTTAAGACTAAAATACCCCGATGTAAAAATTATTGAATATAAAAATATTCATGAGGGTCTTGCCGCAGTAGATAAGAGGGAAATCTATGGATTTATAGACAACTTAAACAGTACCGCTTATCAGTTACAAAAAAAATACATCAGTTCATTAAAGATTACTGGTCGTATAGACCAGCAATGGAAGCTGGGTATAGGAGTCAGAAATGATGACCCTATGCTTTTGAGTATTTTAGATAAAACACTCAAAAGTATTGATGAAAAACAGAAGCAGAAAATTTTAAATACCTGGACGAGTATTACTTATGAAAGAGAGAGTGACTACTCCTATTTATGGAAAATTTTTGCCTTAATTATTATCATTATATTTGTTATTTTGTATCGCTATAAAGAGATAAAAAAGTTTAATATAGAGCTCATTGAATATAATGAGAATCTTCGAAGACTCTCTATAACAGATGCCTTAACACAACTGCATAACCGAAGATACTTAGATGATATGCTACATAATGAGTATGAGCGTGCACAACGCTATAAAAGCACCTTTGCTATCATTCTTATTGATATTGATGACTTCAAAAAGATTAATGACACTTACGGACACGATAAGGGCGATGATGTACTTAAGTCTATCTCTTCTACCTTAGTTAAAAACTCTAGAGCTAATGATATTGTAGGTCGTTGGGGTGGAGAGGAGTTTATGATTGTGTGCCAAAGTTCGACTATAAAAGCGGCAACTCATATTGCAGAAAAAATGCGAAAAAGCATTCAAGAAAATAATTATAATCTAGAAAATGGCATGACTGCAAGTTTTGGTGTTTTAGAGTACCATGCTGACAAAAGTTACCGCTGGCATATAAGTTCAGTCGATAAAGCCTTGTATCAAGCCAAAAACTCGGGGAAAAACACAGTTATCATTTATCAGTAAGCAGAGTGACTTTTTTCACTCAGACCAACAATAAATATAAGACTTTTAATCACACATTCAAAGTTACCAATCTCAGCTAAAGCCAAAATTCCCTAAAATACGTTTTTTAACACAAGGACACCTTATGCCATTTTCTAAACTTGGTCTTTCTACTAAAATGATAAAAAAACTTTTAAAGCAGGACTATGCTCAAGCAACGCCTATTCAAGAAAAAGTTATTCCTCTTGTTTTTGAGGGAAAAGACATTAGAGCAAAAGCACAAACAGGAAGTGGTAAAAGTGCAAGTTTTATACTCCCCATTTTAGAACTTATTTCAGCCAAAAAAGTGAAGGGAAGGCAAAAATAAAAGCCTTAGTCCTGACACCTACACGAGAACTAAGCCAACAAGTAAGTGAAACCTTTATGCTCTTTAACAAGGGTTTAGATAAAAAGCTTAAGATAGTGAGTATTATAGGCGGTACCCAACTTGGAGAGCAGATGACAGCTATTCAAAAAGGGTGTGATATTGTTGTAGCCACCTCAGGTCGTCTTCTTGAAATCATAGAAAAACAGCAGATTAATCTTAATAAGGTTGAATTTTTTGTTCTTGATGAAGCAGATAAGATGCTTGACCTTGGTTTTGCAGATGAGCTTGAAACCTTGCTTAAAGAACTTCCAAAAAAACGCCAAAACCTTCTTTTCTCAGCAACCTATCCTGAAAAAATGTTAAACCTCACTTCTAAAATCACCTCAAGTGCTATTGAGGTGAACATTGAAGAAACCCCCGTAGTTCAAAGTATTAAGCAGCGTGTCATTGAAGTTAACAAAGAAAACCGTGGACCCCTCTTACGACATCTTTTAGAACAAGAAAAATGGGAACAGGTCTTAATTTTTATGGCAAATAAAAGGGCTACTGATAATATTGCAGCAAAGTTTAGAAAGTATGGGATTAAGGCAGACTCTTTTCATGGTGACCTTACTCAAGAGGAGAGAGAATACACCCTTAAGGCATACAAAGAAAAAAAGTTTCCTGTACTTTTTACAACTGACATTGCATCACGTGGATTAGATATTAATAACATCTCTTGTGTTATTAATTTTGACCTGCCTCGTTCACCTGCAGACTATATTCATCGTATTGGACGAACTGGACGCGCAGGAAAATCAGGTCTTGCTATCTCTTTTATAGACCATGAAGACCAAGCCCATTTTAAACTTATTGAGAAACGTTCTAATATCAGATTAGAGAGAGAACAGATAAAGGATTTTGAACTTCGAGGATAAGCTCCTCAAAAAGTCAAAGGACCTGCTCCTGTCAAAGGAAAAGGCAAAAGCAAAAAAGATAAGCTAAGAGAAAAGGCAGCCAAAGCCTCTAAATAATAACTTATCTACTTAATAAAACGATAATAATAACAAAAAGAACAAAAGAAATAACCTTCCAGACAATAACAGGATTTCTCTCTACATAAGGGGCTCTTTTTTTATTTAAGAATTCTGCCTTAGGATGACGAAGGTCATACACAAACTCTGATAATACATCATACCGCTCATAAGGGTCAATTGCTAAAGCTTTTCTTAGGCTTTCATCTACCCAGATAGGAATACCCTTATCATCTCTATCTAAAGAGCGGTATTTAAGTCTATTTTGTGCTGATTTTGTTGTACTTCTTGCTACTTCGACCCCATAAGGAAGTTCACCCGAGAGCATCTGGTAAACAATAGCACCTAAAGAGAAGATATCGGAACGCGTTGAACCAATCTTCCCTAAAAAGTATTCAGGCGCTGAATAAAGTGCTGTGCCTAAAATATTCTCTTCTTGCATACCCGTATTAATATCCATTATGCCATCAACACGAGTTGAACCAAAGTCTATTATTTTCACATTTCCTGCATTATCTATCATTATATTTTGAGGTCTAAGATCTTGATGAATCATCTCTTGTCTATGAAAGGCTTGAAGCCCCTTAGCAATCTGTTCTGTAATCCCTCTCACCACTTCTAAACTAGGATTTGTATTATCAATCATCCACTGCTCTAGGGTCTGTCCTTTAATATATTCACTTACCGTATAAAGATAGTTTCTTTTACGCGTTTGAAGATAAGACTTTGCCACATACGCATTATTAATACGAATGGCAATCCACTCTTCCATCATAAAACGTTCTAAATATTTTTTATCATCTTTTAAATCAATAGAGGGAATTTTTAAGACTACTGAGTTTTGCGTTTCATTATCCGTGCAGAGATAAACATGGCTTCTACTGCTTGCACTTAATTCACGAATAACGGTATAACCATCAAATACCATTCTTGCTTCTAAAATAGGAGGAAGTGGTTTTTCACTTAACTCTTTTTGGATTTCATCTTGTTCTTTTTCAGCCAGAGTATCTACTCGAAGTATCTGTATTGTTAAATTATCATCACTCTTATTTTCATACGCTTTTTCAGCAATAATTTTAGCCACTACTTCAAAGTCTTTATCGTTTTCTTCTAAACTTTTAATAATAAAGTCTGTTTTCACAAACTCATACACCCCATCTGTCATAAAAATAAAGGTGTCATTCTCTTTAACTTGTAAACTTTTATAATCTGCATTAAGGTTAGAGTCCATACCCAAGGCACGAGAGAGATAACTTTTATCTGAACTTACCCATAAGCGATGGTCTTCCGTAAGTTGTTCCATGTTTTCTTCTCGAAGTCTGTACACCCGAGTATCACCTGCATGAAAAATATGCGCCGTACTGGAACGGATAATCATGCCTGAAAAGGTACAAACATAACCTCTATTTTTATCATAATGATACTGACTCTGTCGACTTTGAGAGTTTAACCAAGAGTTTGTTGAAGCCAAGACACGTTGCCCAGACTTTTTTACTGACCAGGTATCCGGAGTTGAGAAGTAGTCATTTAAAAAAGAGGTGACTGAAACCTTGCTTGCCACCTGACTCACCTCAGAACTACTAATGCCATCCGCAATGGCAATGGCAATGCCCTTATTGCTTAACTGGGGTTCTTGGGGGATTCTGATATCATGAAAATCTTGATTATTCTCTTTTCTACCCTTATCTGAATACTGACCTATGGTAAGTTTTAATTGCTTATGCATTTTCTTAGCCCTCTAAATAAAACAGTATTTTGTCATATTTACAAGACTAGATACTCTGTGAAACAGAGTATCTTAGCACAGACTAGCGTAAGTCTCGTTTTTTAGCTGTTTTAACATGCGTTGCATACAGAGTCAGCCCCGTAAAAGCTAAACCGCCTACAAAGTTTCCAATGACTGTTGGAATTTCATTCCACACTATATAATCCATAAAAGTAAAGTTTCCACCCATAATCATAGAAAAAGGAAAAAGGAACATATTTACAATTGAATGTTCAAAACCCATATAAAAGAACAGCATAATTGGCATCCACATTGCAATGGCTTTTCCACTAACTGTAGTAGAAATCATCGCACCAACAACACCCATTGACACCATCCAGTTACATAACATGCCACGAATAAAGATTGTAATCCATCCTGCTAAACCATGTTCTTTATAACCCAAAGTACGCGCTTCACCAATACTGGCTATCTTATGCCCTACTGCACCCGCATCAATGGAATACCCATAGGTTAAAATAAAGGAGATCATAAAAGCAACCGTAATAGCACCTGCAAAGTTACCAATAAAAACTAAACCAAAAATTCTAAGAACCTGTCCTACCGTAACACCTGGTCGTCGGTCGATAAGGGCTAATGGAACTAACATAAACACACCTGTTAAAAGGTCGAAACTCATTAGGTACAACATAATGAAACCTACCGGAAATAAGATTGCACCCGTAAGAGGAGAACCCGTTTTAACCGCTACCGTAATAGCAAAAACTGCCGCTAAGGCTAAGATGGCACCTGCCATATACGATCTTATTAAGGTGTCTCTTACAGACATATAAACCTTAGATTCACCTGCATCAACCATTTTAGTGGTAAACTCAGTAGGGACTAAATATGACATATACTCTTCCTTTATTTATAGAAAACAGTAATTAACTGTTTTTATTTGATATAACTGCTCGAAGTATAGCAAGATAAGAATATTTTATACTCAATTAATGATTAATAATTAATCATGGCATTAAAGACTGCCCTTTAGTGAAGTTTTTACTGGCTAAGAGAGGGGGCGAAGGCTTTTGTATTGACCTGAACACTTAAACCAATTTTTAGCGATTTTGCTTCTTTCTCATCTAAAACCACCTCAACTAACTGCTGTCCAATGGCGACAATAGCAATATAAATGATATCAGCTTGAATAATATCTAAGAGTTCTCCATGCAAAGAGAATTTTTGTGAACCCTTTGTTTTTAAAAAAGCATCTTTCACATCCCCATCCTCAATAATCTTCCCCTGCTCTAAACGAAGTACCCTATCGGCTAAACGGTAAATTTCACTGGGATCATGACTGACCATAATCGTTGTTGTTCCAAACTCTTTATGCAGTTTTAAAATATCGTGTTGAAGTTTAGTTCTCATAGCAGGGTCTAGGGCAGACAAAGGCTCATCAAGAAGCAAAATACTTGGTCTGTTCATTAAGGCACGGCACAAAGCAACTCTCTGCTTCTGACCGCCACTTAAACCCGAAGGCAAACGGTCTTTGAGTTCAATCATATGCGTCATTTCTAAGAGTTTCTTAGCCAGTGATTTATCTTTGTTAACAAAAAGAAGGTTCTTCTCTACACTCATATTAGGAAATAGAGCATAATCTTGAAACACAAAACCTATTCCTCTTTTTTGTGTTGTTAAAGCCTCTTTTCCATCCAACCACGTCGCATCATTAACCGTAATTTTTCCTTCTGCTTTTTCTAAACCAGCTAAGATTCTAAGTAAACTTGTTTTGCCTGAACCGCTCTCTCCTGCTAAAGCAATAAAAGCCTTGTCTTTGATCTTAATTTTGATTTCTAAGTCCATCTTTCCCAAACTTCCAAGAAGCTCCTTTGTAATATCTATACTAATCATTATAAAATTCCAATTCGATGAGAGTGGTGTTGATTAAAGATATAGACCCCTAAAAGAACACTAAAACTCATTACTAACATAATTGCCGAATACACATGGGCTTGAGCGTAGTCTAAGGTTTCAACAAACTCATAAATAGCCACCGAAGCCACTTTTGTCTCTCCTGGAATAGAACCACCCACCATTAAAACAACACCAAACTCACCTACAGTATGGGCAAAGGTAACAATTAGTGCGGTTAATAATGCGGGTTTAATATTAGGGAGTGCCACTAAAACAAGGGTTTGAAACCTACTCTTACCTGCTATATAAGAGGCTTCTAACATATTCTTATTTAAAGTTTCAAACCCCCCTTGGAGAGGTTGAACCATAAAAGGAAAAGAGTAAAAACAGCTAGCAATCACTAAACCTGTAAAATTAAATACCAGTTTTATTCCAAAGGTCTCTTCAAAAAATGCTCCAATAGCAGAGTTATAAGAAAGAGCAAAAAGAATATAAAAACCTATCACTGAAGGCGGAAGTACAATAGGCAAAGAGCTCACCGCTTCTATAAATGGTTTTATTTTGCTTTTTGTTTGAGATAACCACCAAGCGATAGGAACAGAAATTAAAAACAAGATAAACGTTGTTATTGCTGCCAGTTTAAAAGAGAGATAAAAAGGTTCAAAGTCTAAACCAGAAAAGTCCATTTAAAGAACCTCCTCAATAGAGAGGTCACTGGCTTTAATTAAGGCTATAACCTCATCTCCCACTCGAAGTTTCATACGTTCAGAAGAGACCTTAGTAATAATACCTTCTTGAAGCTCTTCAGTAAAAATAAACCTTACACTGCATAAAAGTTTGCCTATATTTAAAGACGCTATCTTTACCTTTAGTTGATTAGAAATACTCAGTTCCCCTGCCAAGTTCTTTGCCAAAATAACATTCGTCGACTTATACGCCAAGATTACTTTTGTCCCTTCTTGTATAGTATCTGAAAGGGCTAAAGAGGTCATTGTTAAATGCTGATTATTGGCTTCAAGACTAAGAATATTAAGCTTTTCAAAGCTCTCTCTTCTCCTAACCACCGCAGTTATATAGTTCATTATATAGTGTATCCGTACTTCATAAAAATAGCCCTTGCTTGTTGACTTAAGATAAAGTCATAAAACTCTTGATATTCTTTAATATCTTTTGCCTCTTTTAAAAGTACTATGCCTTGTTGTATAGGTTTGTACAAGCTTATATCCATCGAAATCCAGTTAATCTTTTCTTTAAAATGTTTCATCTTAGAGCTGTGTAAAGAAGACTTCGCAATAATCCATATTTCTGCAGCAGTTACTGCATAAGAAATAGTTTGAGAAATAGACTCACCATAAACAAACTTAGTCTTTACTTCTGAGTAAATACCTGCATTTAACATTGCCTCTTTTGCTGCAATTCCATAAGGAGCTGTTTTAGGATTAGCCACAGCAATTTTCTTAATACTTTTATCTTTTAAGAGGTTTATCCCTTGAGAAAAATCACGTTGTTTTACACTTAAAAGGGCTAAGGCTCCCTTGGCATACACAAGGGGTGTAGTGATGGCTATTTTGTCTTTATAAAGGGCTTGTGGATATTTCATATTCGCAGACATAAACAGACCATAAGGCGCACCGTTTCTTATCTGCGCTGTCAATTTACCACTACTGCCTAAGGCAACACGTACCTTAACATCAGGGTGACGCTTCATAAATTCTACTTTTAATTCCTCTATTGCATAACTTACATTCGCAGCTACTGCAATCGTTATAGTCTGTGCTATAAGAGGAAAAGAGAGTATTAAAAAAGTAAATAATAGTTTTTTCATAGGTCGTAGTATACCTAGGTATATTACGAAAGTCAAGGGATAACTTCTCTTCATTTCTAAGTAATAATATTAATGAAACTTTAATCTTTCTAGGAGTAAACTTACTTTGTACGTACGAAATAACTACCAAGGAAGTCAATGATTAAATTAATTTTTATGGCTTTAGGTCTTGATTCATTTTTTAAGGTACACTCTAGAGAATGGAGTGTTATTGCGCTTTATAATGAAAACAGATCGGGTGAGTACAGAAGAGACTTTTTATAATAATATTTACTATCGGTGTCCGTTGCTAGTGCAACACAGATACTCCAAGAGAGTGTCATTTTATACACGGAACATAGAAAGATTGTTATAGAACGTGAGCAGATGCAGACCTTAATTCCAGATGTTGGAAAACTACGACTTACAGTAGATATTGAAGGGCATTGAACTCCTCTAGAACACTCTTTTCTCATGCGAAAGCACTCCCTGAGATTTAGCCTCTCTTTCGGGACACTTTGTCCCGTATAATCTTCAAAACAGATCTCCTCTCATTAGAACTTTATATAATCTTAGATATTTTAATTAACACTTTTTTAACAATTTGTCGGGATACTTCTCTCATTATTTGAGGAGAAAACATGACAATTAGAATTTCACTTATTCTGTGTGCGGCTCTTTCTTTACAAGCAGAAAAAATTGTGCTTGATGAGATTAGTGTTACCGCAACAAAGATAAAAACACCTACAAAAGAGGTTTCACAAAGTATCGGTATTGTTAGTAAAGAAGATATTGATAATTTGCCCATGCAAAATATCACAGAAACATTTTCTAAGATACCGGGAGTATCTGCTATTAGCAAAAATGGTGGCTATGATACCCGTGTATTTATTCGTGGTTCAGGGGTTAAAGTACGTTATGGAGTTAGGGATATTATGGTACTTAGAGATGGTGTACCCCTAACCGATCCTGATAGTTTTACACGTTTTGACTTTATTGACACCCAAGATATTGAACAGATTGAGATTACTAAAGGTCCAGGTTCTATTTATGCTTCAGGTTCCGCAGGGGGAACTATTCAAATCTTATCTAAGTCTGTTTTTGATAAACAACAAAATCGTATTCGCATAGGGGCGGGTAATTTTGACTCATATACTGCAAATATTAGAGTAGGCGGGCAAATTGACGAAAATGATTTTGTTAGTATTACAGCAACACACAAAGAAAGCAGAAACAGCTGGAGATATTGGAATGAGTTTGAATCAAACCAAGTCAGCTTAAAACATGGGCATATATTTTCTGATAATTCAACACTTGAAACAGAACTCTCTTACTCTAAGGCAGACTTGCAGCTTCCAACCTCACTTACTCAAGATGAATTTGATGCATATAAGTCTTCAGGAGAAGTAAACGAGAAAACAAGTGATGAGTGGCAACATAGGGGGCGTTATTCAGAAATTGTATTTTTAAATTCACGATATGAAAAAGAGTTTAATGCCTTTACTTTTAAGCCTCAGGTTTATTACAATCACTGGTCACACTACCACCCTGTACCTTTTATGATTAATGATAGTGGTGATAATAATGTATTTGGAACAGACCTTCAATTTGAAGTCCCTCATGAAATTAATGATAATACTTCTACCTTTTTAGCCGGCGTTACGGCTAGAGCTAATGTTTCTAATGGAGAAGAAAAATATAAATACAGAGATCTGGCAACCACAACGGTTACCTCACCTTACTTTCCCTTTAGCAGCTACGAACAGATAGACTATTCTTTAAGTGACGAAAAGGGGGAGCTGGCTGAGACAAGTGATTCTAAAACTTACTTATATGGATTTTACCTGCAAGAGATGTTACAGTTAATACAAAACTTATCTATAGATATGATGGCACGTCTTGAAAAAGCAGAAGTCAAGATAGATGGAAACGAGATATGGGCAGCTGACTACTCAAAAGTTACCTATAAAACAGGTGCGGGTATCTACTCTATAGACAGAGATTTCACCCTTGCTTCATACCGTTTGGGAAGTAGTTATGCACTTACACAACAGACAAATGTATATGCTACCATTGGTTATTCTGATCAAATTCCTACCGAGAGTGAACTTAAGAGTAATGTCTTATATGATGGGGCAGACCCCCTTCCTCAACTAGATGCCTCTAATGCTATTAATTATGAAATTGGTATAAAACATCGTGATGAAAAGATATTTTTAGATATAGCAACATACTACACCACCATTAAAGATGATATTACTCAAGTTATTGATGTCAGTCGAAAGTCATATTATCAAAATGCAGGTGAGGTTGAAAAAAAAGGTTTTGAGATTCAGGCTGAATATAACTTTACCCCCGCAGCTAAAATTGGTGCAAGTTATGCCTACAGTAGATACAAATTTAAAGAACTTTTAGAGTATCAATACAGTGGTCCTGCCATTGATTATTCAGGAAATTATCTTCCTTATGTTCCCAAAAATCAGTATACCTTATATGCTTCTTATGGAAAGAAAGAGGGATTTAAGGCATCTATAGAGAGTGTAACCTGGGGTTCATACTATACTGACAACTCTAATACCGCAAAATATGAAGGTTTTGAATTTGTAACCAATGCTAATGTAGGGTATGCAATAGGGGCACATAAACTAAACTTATTTGTAAATAACCTTTTTGATAAACAGTATGCTGTTGCCACCT
>JAJRQV010000016.1 GCA_024280035.1 Campylobacterales bacterium | reverse complement strand
TCTTTACTTCTTTACTTCTTTACTTACCAAAGGTGCACTCTTTTATTTCAAGAATTTTTTATTTTCAGGGTTAGCTAAAAGTGCTTCCATTGAATTCTTTTCACCATTTCTCTCACTGTTCTCATTATTTTTTGCCTTAGTCTCATTTGTCTCAACAGGAGAAGCAAGATTTACAAAAATAGGGGTTTCATCAATGATTATCTGCATAATTCCTAAAAGGGGAACAGTAACTACAGAACCGAGGTTATCTGCGCCAAAACCAGCTTCAAAGATTAGGTATTCATCATCAATCTTAGCACTTTCAAAGGTGTAACCCGCCAAAAAGAACAGGGTCATTGGACGAAATTCAGAGGTGATATCAGAAGGCAGTTCAGGATTAAAGGTGAGTGTCTCAATCTTACATAAGACACCAAAATTTTGATTCTTATCAAAAAGATGACTCAAAAGACCGATAATGTGTTTTTTCATCAGGTTTGAATAGTCTTGATCTTTTAGTATGTCATATAACATGGTATTCCCCAAGTGTAGTTTATGAAATTATAGCATTTTCTATAATAGCAAAATCAATCATAGCATTACACAGTGCTATTTTTTTATATTTATGAATATTTGTAGCAAGTATATCTGCTTCAATAAGGCGTTTTTCATCAAGAAGACGTTGACGTGTTGTCCCTTTAAGCAGTGGTTTTTTAGGGGTAAGCCACTCTTTCCCATTAAAGAAGCAGATATTTGCAATACTTGTGTCTGTAACTAAACCCTTTTTAATAAGAATAATTTCATCGCTTTCATGACTAAGAAGTGCATTGATTTCACTTAGGTCTTCATATTTAAGTGCATACTCTATGGAGGTGGATACTAATTTAAAAACGTTAATATTTTGGTATTGGTAGGGTAAATACTCAATTTTTATAATCTCTTCATTATAGATTATGCGACATCGATAAAGACCCTTTTTTGGAGGATTGAGTTTAAGTGTTAAGGGAGAATGGTAGTTTAATATTTTACGAGAGTAATTGACTCTATTTTGATGATAAGCTAAATGATAAGGCTCACCATCCAGACATTTAATGGTTTCTAAAAGTGTTTTACTCATTTGAAAAAAGCTCAGTAGAGAGGTAACGCTCCCCTGTGTCGCATAAGATTGTGACGACTGTTTTCCCTCTGTTTTGAGAACGTGAAGCTATCTGTGTTGCGGCATAAACATTTGCTCCTGCTGAAATTCCTACAAGCAGCCCCTCTTCTTTAGCAAGATTACGTGCTGTTTGCATAGCGTCTTCATTAGAAACTTTTATGACCTCTGAATAAACCTCTGTATTTAAGGCATCTGGAATAAAACCTGCATCTATACCTTGAATCTTGTGTGGACCTGCTTGACCTCCAGAAAGAATGGCAGAATCACTGGGTTCAACAGCAATAATTTGAATATCAGGCAACTCTTTTTTAAGCGTTTCTCCTGTTCCAGTAATTGTGCCTCCTGTACCTACGGCTGCAACAAAAATATCTACAGACCTATGGGTATCTTGTAAGATTTCAATGGCAGTTGTACGTTTATGAATAGCAGGATTAGCAGGGTTTACAAATTGTTGTAGCACATGAGAGTTAGAGATAGTTGCTTGTAACTCATTGGCCTTACTTATAGCGCCATTCATACCCAGTTCAGCAGAAGTAAGAACAAGTTCTGCTCCAAGAGCCTTGAGTAAATTACGTCTTTCTATGCTCATAGACTCGGGCATAGTAAGGACAAGTTTTAGATTAAAAGCAGCACAAACAGAGGCGAGGGCAACACCTGTATTTCCACTTGTGGGTTCAATTATTGTTGTGTTTTCATTAATAGTTCCATCTTTAAGTGCAGCATCAATCATGCTAAAACCAATACGGTCCTTTACTGATGAGGTAGGGTTCATAAACTCACACTTACCTAAGATAGTACAGCCCGATAATTTTGATGCCTTATTAAGACGGACAAGAGGGGTGTTCCCAATGAGTTCGGTGACATCATTTGCAATTTTACGAGGCATAATTTAAGACCTTTATTGAGTGAGTTTTCATGATAAACTTCCTTTTTTAGAAAATCAAGATAGGAAATATGTTCTTTGTGTCTAAGGATTTATCTTTCCTACTATACGGCTTTTATTATCTATTAATATTAATTAAATACTTCTTTAGTTTCAATTATAACAGCATCGGTAAGAAGAATTTCTAGGGATAAATTATTCCTCCCCCATCGCTATTTGCAGCATGTAAAATTATGGTATTACTTTTTGTGGCATAAAACTGCATTAAGAGTCTTTGCAAACTGGGCTGAATTGAGGGAGCAAACCAAGCATTATTACTCGTGGCAATAATAAATTTAGGATTATCTTTATACATCTCATAACAGGTCGCCTCATAACAGATAGCATTTCTAAATATAACTCCCTTAATATTAAAATCGGTGGGTTCTGAAGCAGAAAGATAATCCACCGCACCACCAAAAATGGCTTCGTTAATAGGACGTGCTAAAAAAGAGGGAAGAGGAATATACTCACCAAAAGGGACTAAAATCATCTTTTTTGCAATCTGCATCTTCCCCTTATGAAAATAATAACTTGCATTAAAATTATGTCTGTTTTCATAAAAAAGACTACCCGTGTGAATGTCTATTTTTTGACTTCTGTTTTTAAGTTTTTGAATTAGGTCTGGGTGCATATTTAAAAACAGAGGAAATGCTGATTCGGGTAAAACAATAAGATCTTTACCTTTAGTAATGGCAATATCAATGGCATCAAGGTTTTTTTGAATAGTTTGTGGAATATACAAAGGATTCCATTTTTTATTTTGATCAAGTTTGGTTTGATAAATAGTGACATTAAGGGGTAACTCCTGCACCTGAGGTTTTGAAAAACTTAGTGCTGGAAGTAAAAGAAGAAGAAATAAAGGGTTCTTCTTAAAATAAACAAAGAGGGAAAGAGAAAAGAGAATAAGTACATATTCCCACTTATGAATACCAAAATAGCTTTTAACAAAAAGCAGTTCAGGCTGAAGCCAGTTAAAGTCAAAAGGCTCAAAAAGTGAAAGTAAAAAGAGCATAACCCCACGCCATAAGGGTGAACTCGGGTAAGAAACTATCCAAAAAATAAAGCCATAAATAAGGGCAAAACCTAAGGTATTAAGGGGAACTGCCCATGCCATATCGTAATAAATAAAAGAGAAACCAATCCAATAAAACCATAAGGTTCCAATCAAGAAACCAGCAAAAAAGAGTGTTTTACGGTTTTGTGTTAAAAGAAGATAAAAGGCATACAGAGCTAAAACAGTATTAAGAAGATAAGGCTTATAACCAAAATAAAAAAAGTAGAGAAAGGCTGAAAAACTAAAGGCGAGTATACTTGCTGTTTTAAGCTCTTTTAGGGAAAAAAATGATTTTAATTTATGCATGTGAAAGTATAACTTAAAGTTTTAAATTAGGTGTTATTTTTTTGTTGAAAGATACTGATTCAAATTATTAAGGGTCTGATAGGGTATTTTCCATGCCATAAAATTGATTATCCAAGAGGGAGGATAACCTCCAGGGTCCCCCATAAGACTTAGGCTAACTTTAGTTGAATGCTCTGTTTGATAGTGAAGTCTAAATTCTGCATAAAGGTAATTAAACCAAATTGCCTTATACGGGCTTGTCTTGTTTTCTATTGAGATGAGGGTGATAACTTGTTTGTTAGGATAAACTTTTTTCTTAATATCAGCCCACACCTGACGTTTTTCTAAGGGCCAAGGTGGTTGCATTAAGATATAAACACTGTTGTTATCTTTATCTGCTTTGATACAGTCAGAAAACCAAGAAGTATAAGAGTGATGGTACATAATTGTAGAAGAAATCTTGTCCAAAGAAAATGGCAAAATAGTGTCTGCTTTAAACTGAATAAATTCAAACTTTTCATTATGCTCTTTATAAATGGTGATATTGTCTATTTTTTTGTACTCATCCCAGCTAAAAAGTAAGAAGGGAAACAGTAGTAAAAAGAGTTTAGTCATGTAAAAGTCTTTTTAATATCATTTTTTTGCCTTCTGCCATGACACGCTGATGAGAATATAAAAGTAATCGTCTGCCTAAGGGTAAAAAAGAGATGATACGTAAAAAAGGGTGATGAGGTTGAAGGTGTAGATGAAGAAGAGATATAGAGTCTGAGCCTTGTGTCTTAAGTATCCATCTCCCTTGCCCAGTGAAATCCCCTGTAAAACTAAAGTTTGCATAGGTCTCTTTTTTTAAACGGTGAATATAAACATCAAAATGAAGGTGAATAAGATGAAGTAAGATGAGATGACAGTGTATCTGTGCAAACTGTTTAACCTCTGTAGTATTATTTATCTGTATTGAGTAAACATTTTTCCATGAATGAGGCCATTGGTGAATATTTAAAACACTTTTCCAAATTTTTTCTTTAGAATAAGAAAATCTGTTTTTATCTCTAAAAGTAAAATATCTCATAACTCTTTTTCTATGACTTTTTCTAATGATTTTGGATGAGTTGAGGGTGCAAAACGCCTAATGACTTCTCCTCGTTTATTAATCAAAAATTTAGTGAAGTTCCATTTTATGGATTCTGTTGCAAAAATGCCTTTTTGTCGAGATTTCATATAGGCATACAGAGGATGCGTAAAATCACCATTTACATCTATTTTCATAAAAAGAGGAAAACTTACCTGATAATTCAATTGACAAAAATTCAGTATCTTTTCCTCATTCTCAGGCTCTTGGTTTTGAAATTGATTACAAGGAAAGCCTAAAATTATAAAACCTTGGTTGTGATACTTCTGATATAAGGCTTCTAGCTCTTTGTATTGAGGGGTGAAAGCACATTTACTAGCAAGGTTTACAACAAGAATAAGTTTATTCTTATAGGCTGACATTAACAATTTTTGGTGATTTATAGTAGTTAATTCAATTTCATAAAGTCTGTTCATTACAAGAGTATAACATGATTGAGAGGTGTTAAGGTATTTTGAGGTGGGTATAAGATATAATTCGCGTTAATTTATTTAAGGAAGCGTTAATGCAATTACTAGTTATGATTATTGGAATGGGTGCGATTTTATATTTTTTAATTATTCGTCCTCAACAAAATGAAGCAAAAAAGTTAAAAGAGATGCGTGAAGGCCTAGTTAAAGGTGACAAAATTGTTACTGCAGGTGGTTTAATTGTTAAGGTTATTAAGGTAGAAGAAGCATTTATCAAAGTAGAAGTAAGCAAAGATACTGTGGTTCAAATTACTAAAGATGCAGTGGCTAGAAAGTACGAGGATGAAGCTTAATTATCGCGTAGTTATTTTTGCTGCTGCGATGATTTTTGGTATCGCGTTTTCAATTCCTTCTTTAACTCAAAGTGATAAGGGTGCAAAAATCACTCTTGGGCTTGATTTACAAGGTGGATTGCATATGCTACTTGGTGTTAAAACTGAAGAAGCGGTGAAAGCACGTTACAAATCAATTGCAGCAAGTGTAGAATATTATACTGAGAAAAATGATATTTTAGTTGATACCTTAGAGATGAATGATGATAGTGTTGAGTTTTCAATCTTAGATGAGGATGATGTGTCTCGTCTGATTGAAATGCTTAAAGGCACAGATGGTCTTACTGTAGATAATCGTGGGCTTGATTTTACACTAACTTTTACAGAACAAGAGATTGAAAAGACTAAAAAAGACTCTATCGAACAAGCTATTGAGACGATTCGTAATCGTTTAGATCAGTTTGGTCTTGCAGAACCTACGGTGGCTAAACAGGGTGAAGAGAAAATTCTTGTTGAACTTCCTGGTATTAAAAATCAAGAAGAAGAGCAACGTGCACGTGAGTTAATCTCAAGAGCCGCTTATCTTCAATTGATGGCAGTAGATGAAGACAGAAAATCTCGTGTATATCAAATGAGTGATGCAGAAGCAGCAAAATATGGAGATATTATTCTTCCTGATGCAGAACAACCAGGAGTTAAGTATTTAATCAAAGAGATTCAAATTCTTGATGGTTCAATGCTAACTGATGCTCAGGTACAATTTGATCAAAACACCAATCAGCCTATGATTAGTTTTGCTCTTAATTCTGAGGGTGCTGCAATCTTTGGTGACTTTACAGAAAGAAATGTTGTAAATCATTTGGCTATCGTTTTAGATGGAAAAGTGTTTTCAGCGCCTGTAATTAATGAAAGAATTGGTGGTGGACATGGGCAGATTTCTGGAAACTACACAGCTCAAGGTGCCCAAGATTTAGCCATTGCCTTACGTTCAGGTGCTCTTTTAGCACCTATCTATCTGATGGAAAAACGTTCAGTTGGACCCAGTTTAGGTGCAGACAGTATTAAATCAGCTTCGATTGCTTTAATCGGTGGTTTTGTTATGGTTGTTCTGTTTATGTTGTTTTATTACAAGATGGCAGGTGTTATTGCTAACTTAGCCTTGATTGCTAATCTTTTTATTCTTTTAGCAGTAATGGCACTGTTTGGTGCGACCTTAACCCTTCCTGGCATGGCAGGTATTGTTCTTACTGTTGGTATGGCAGTGGATGCTAATGTGATTATTACTGAACGTATTAGTGAATTACTTTACCAAGGTGTGAGTATTAAAAAAGCGATTGAACAAGGTTATGAAAATGCAACTTCTGCAATTTTAGATGCTAATATCACAACATTGATTGCAGCCATTGTTCTTTATGTTTATGGAACGGGAGCGATTAAAGGTTTTGCTATTACAATGAGCATTGGTATTTTAGCCTCAATGCTTACGGCAATTCTAGGAACACATGGAATGTATGAGATGCTAATGTCTCGCATTGAAAAAACCAAAAATGTGAAAACATGGTTTGGAATAAAGGTTTAAGATGGAATTTTTTAAATATACAAGAACCTTTGATTTTATGTCAAAAAAGATGATTACCTTAGTAATCTCTTTAACACTTGTTTTGGCTTCTTATGCAATTTTAGCAACAAAGGGTCTTAATTACGGAATTGACTTTGCTGGTGGTACGGTTATTCAAGTTAAATATGACAAGGCAGCACCTATTGATGAGATGCGTAAGCTGATCTCTAAAGATAAAATTTTTGATGGGGCTTCAATTTCAGAGGTTGGTTCACCTGATGAGGTCGTTATTCGTGTAAGAACATCAAGCTCTTCGGTAACAACGGATATGGATGATGTGGCAAGAGAGGTACTTAAGGGTTCGGGTACTTTTGAAATTCGTCGTGTGGACATTGTCGGTCCAAAGGTAGGAAATGAGTTAAGAGAAAAAGGTGTGATGGCAATGGTTCTTGCTATCATAGGTATCTTAATTTATGTCTCATTTCGTTTTGAGTGGCGTTTTGCTCTGGCTGCAGTGGTGGCTTTAATTCATGATATCTCTATTGCAATGGGTGCTATCTCATTGTTTCAAATCGAGGTAAACCTTGATATTTTAGCAGCAATGTTAACCATTCTTGGTTACTCATTAAATGATACTATTATTGTATTTGACCGTATTCGTGAGGGAATTAATAAGCTTAAGTCTGCTGTTCTTGCAGAGGTTATTAATGAGTCTGTAACACGTACACTTTCACGTACTACACTAACCTCATTAACGACTTTCTTTGTGGTACTTACTCTATGGTTATGGGGTGGTGAAATTATTCATGGATTTGGATTTACACTTTTAGTGGGTATAATTGTTGGTACATATTCATCAATTTTTGTGGCTTCACTGGTACTAATTTGGTTAGGTTTTGATATTAAAGACTTTAGAACAAAACAAGCAAATAAAGAACAAAGGCGTATTGAAAAAGAACGTATGCGTGCGCAATTTGAACAAGGAACGATGTAATCGCTGCGCGATTACGGTGAAGAGGTAATGCGTACTCGTTTCACTCGTTGATGGGTGAATGGGGAAGAGCAAGAGAAAAAACAGTGAACTTAAGCAGTCACTGGACTAATAAGGTACTGAACTTGGCTACGGGGGCATAACTTAAATTCTTATCCCTTGCAGGGATGAAATTTATGCTGTGTCCCCCTTTAACACAGCAATACAGTTGCCAAACAAAACAAAAGGAAAGAAATGGACTGGGGAAAAGTAATTTACGTATTTTTTACGTTAATGTCATTAACGTCAACAGCGGGTTTTTTATATGAGCATAGTGCTATTGCACTGTTTATGGCGGGAAGTCTTAACTTAGTATCTACCATTTTAAAAATTGGTGTTCGTAACCTTCTTGCAGCAGAACTTCTTGCCAGTTCTTTAGTGGCTGATTTACATCTTATTCCTGCTTTTATTTATCTAATGATGATAGGCAATATGGAGTGGGCAACGGCACTTGCTATTGGTGCTTTAATTGCGAATGTGTTTTCAATGGGTCTTGTTCTTGTTGAAAGTTCTCGTACAAGAGAAGAATATTAAGAGCAGTAGATGGGTGAAGGGGTAGAAGTGTACACTTTTACTCTTAGGTGAAACCATCTCATTTACCCTAGAAGTCGCTAATACTAAGTAGTAAAATGTACTTTTTAGTATTAATGATTTATTTGAGGAAATAATTTGGAATACAAAGCAAGTGAAGTAGAAAACAAATGGCAAAAATTTTGGGAAGAGAATGAGAGTTTTGAGCCTAAAGAAGATTATACATTAGATAAAAAATATATCTTATCAATGTTTCCTTTTCCAAGTGGACGTCTGCATATGGGTCATGTTCGTAATTACACCATTGGTGATGCTTTTGCCCGTTTTTACCGCCAAGCAGGTAAAAATGTTCTTCACCCCATTGGATGGGATAGTTTCGGTATGCCGGCTGAAAATGCAGCCATTAAAAATGGTGCCCATCCTAAACAATGGACATATGACAATATTGATTATATGCGTTCTGAACTGTCACGTTTAGGGCTTTCATTTTCTAAAAAAAGAGAGTTTGCTACCTCCGATGAACTCTATACAAAGTTTGAGCAGGGTTTTATTATTGATATGTATGAAAAAGGGCTGATGTATTCAAAAACAGGTCTTTTAAACTGGTGTGAAAATGACCAGACGGTACTTGCTAATGAACAGGTTGTAGATGGTTGTTGTTGGAGATGTGACACACCCGTAGTTAAAAAAGAGATGAATCAGTACTATTTTAAAATTACGGATTATTCAGATGAACTTCTTAATGATTTGAATAAACTTGAAGATGGTTGGCCTAAACAGGTTTTGACAATGCAAGAAAACTGGATTGGTAAATCTACAGGTTTAGAGTTTGACCTGCATTTTGATGCGGCTTCAAAAACTAAACTGAACAATGCTTTTGAGAAGTTTGATGTATTTACGACCCGCCCTGATACTATTTATGGAGTCTCTTATTGTGCCTTAGCTCCGGAGCATGATATTGTTACATATATGCTTGAAAATAATTTACTTCCTAATGAAGTATCTGCTGAAATTAAAAAAATGAAAAATGCCTCTTCTATTGATAGACAAAAAGAGAAGGCAGGTGTTCCTCTTAATATCTCTGTTGTACATCCTTTAACCGGTGCATCAATTCCTGTATGGATTGCAAACTTTGTGTTAATGGACTATGGTTCAGGTGCAGTAATGGCTGTTCCTGCTCATGATGATAGAGATTATGACTTTGCTAAGGAGTATAATCTGCCTATTAAGTCTGTTATTAAACCTAAAAAGGGTGAACTCCCTATTGATAAGGCATTTACAGAAACAGGTATTCTTTTTGATTCAGGTGAGTTTGATGGTCTGAAATCAAAAGAGTCACAGGGTAAGATTATGCACCATTTTGATACGAATGGTTTGGGTAAAAAAGTAATTAACTTTAAGCTCAAAGATTGGGGTGTATCACGTCAACGTTACTGGGGAGCACCCCTTCCTTTTATTCATTGTGAAGATTGTGGTCTTGTTATGGAGAAAAAAGAGAACCTTCCTGTTGCTCTTCCTGAAGATATTGAAATTACAGGTGAAGGAAACCCTCTTGATCATCATCCAACATGGAAATATTGTAAATGTAGCCAGTGTGGAAAAGATGCGATTCGTGAGACTGATACTATGGACACCTTTGTTCAGTCATCTTGGTACTTTTTACGTTACACGGCAAGTCCTTCAATCTGGAAAGAGAAGGCATTTGATAAAAAAGAGTTAGACTACTGGATGGGTGTTGACCACTACATTGGTGGGATTGAACATGCTATTTTACACCTTCTTTATGCACGTTTTTTTACTAAGGTAATGCGTGATTTAGGGTATATTAATACAGATGAACCCTTTAATCACCTTTTGACTCAGGGAATGGTACTTAAAGATGGGACAAAAATGTCTAAGTCTAAGGGTAATACGGTTGACCCTGATGCCTTAGTTGAAAAATATGGAGCAGATACCGCGAGACTCTTTATTTTATTTGCTGCGCCTCCTACACAAGAGTTAGAGTGGAATGATTCTGCTGTTGAGGGAGCTTTTAAGTTCTTAAAACGTTTTGCGGACCGATCTAAAAATGCTTATGAGACAGAAATTATTCCAAGTATTAATCATGGTATGCTTTCAAAAACTGAAAAAGCAGCACGTAATAAAGTTTATGAAGCCTTAGAACGTGCTAATGAGGTTTTTGCTGAACGTCATACCTTTAACACTTTAATTGCGGGTGTAATGGAAGCGATGAATGCTTTAAATGAACAAGACAATGCAGATGTATGGACAGAAGGATATTGGATTATCTCTTCTATTATTGAGCCTATTGTTCCTCATCTTTGTTGGGAAGTAGCTGATAAACTCTTTAAGAGAAAAAACTTCTCACCTGCTGAAGTGCTGCAAGAGGTCTTTACCGTAGATACATTATGTTAGGTGTTTCAATTAATGGTAAAAATAGAACACAAATTGAAGTATCTCCTTCCACATCAAAAGAAGAGATTTTAGTGCTTGCAAAAGAGGCAGGGGCTAAATGGTTAGAGGGTGTTTCTATTATTAAAGAGATTGTTGTTCCTAATAAACTTGTAAACTTGGTAGTTAAATAATTATGAATAAAATTTTTGCTTTTGGGCTGATTTTACTTTTTATAAGCGCTTGTGGTTACACCCCCGCATCTAAACAGGCACGAAAAGTGGTAGGAAATCGACTTTTTGTAGAAGTGACGGTCTCACTGCAAGATCCTGAAAATGCTGTTTTAATTAAAGATGCTGCACGAAATGCAGTGCTTACACGTTTTCACTCCTCTTTAGTATCAAAAGAGTAGGCTTTAACACGTTTAAGAGTTGAATTAAGTAATATTAGTTTGTCAGCCTTACAATATGATAGAAATGGGTATATTGTAGTGTATAGAGCAAGGATTAAACTTAAAGTTGTACGTAAAAAAGCGGGAGAGCAGAAGAGTTATACTGCGCAAGGTACACATGATTTTACCATTGAACCTAATGCCATTATTACTGATGCGCAACGTTTTGATGCCATTCGTAGTGGTTCTTTAAAAGCCTTAGATTCTTTTGTGGCTCAGGTGGGAGCAGAAGGAAGTAGGTTATAATAATTTATCAGCTCTAAAAGAGGAAGATTTATGACCATAAACCAAATTATTAAACGTGCCTTTGAACGCCTTAAAAAAGAGGGAAAACTTCTTACTCCAGATTTTTATATGGAGGCTTTTTGTAAAGAAGCTAAGGCGGCAGGAATTATTATTGAAGACTGTAATCAGATTGATAAATTTACTAAAAAACTCTCTAAACCTCTTCAAGATGAACTTAAGCAGTACCGTGTACGAAGCCTAAATGAACTTATAACCTTTTTTATTTCTAAACTTAATCGCACGAATGAGAGTGAAAGTAGTGCTCAAATTAGTGCCTTAAACACACTTTTAAAACGTGTGCTCAAAACAATAGCTTCTTTGCATAATGCCGAAATTTCAGCTCTGTCTCGAAAGACTCTAAAAGATTTAGACTTAGCAACACAAGCGGGTCAAGTTGAGAAAATGAAAGATGAATGGATAGAGTTTTTAACGCTTTATGATGACTCGTATTTAGATAGTTTAAAACCTTTTACTAAATTTAATAAAAATGATATTAAAGCAACACTTTCTAGCTTTAAATTTGAGGCAAGTAGTGAAGAGGATTTTCATAATCTTGCCTTATTATTTGTTTCAAGTTTTGCTCCCTCTTTAGCCTCCAGTGTAAATGAGACATTAGCTAATTTATCAGAAGAGATTCGCGATAATCCTGAAAGTCTGAATACGCCAGCCATGTACAAGAGCATAAAAAAGGCAATTAAACTTCGAATTGATCTTGATAAAAACCATGTTAAAAAGATGGTATATGTACTTGATGATGTACTAGAAAGACTTTCTAAACAGATTCTTGTGTTAATTGAAAGAACAGATCATTCGGGTAAAGAGATATTTAATATTAAACAAACCTTAGAAGAGCTTGAGTTAGAACAAGATGATGACCTTAAATCAGCACAAAAGAAGTTATATACTATTGCAAATTCTTTAGAAAAAGAGACAGCACTTTTAGGTACAGAACTGAAAGAACATAGTAGTGTGGTAGATGAAATGGAAATAAAGATTAAATCTTTAGAAGCTGAACTGAGTGTGGCGAAAAAAGCTTCACGAGAAGATGCCTTAACAAAACTTTATAATAAACGTGCCCTAGATGAGTTTTTACAGATGAAAGAGGGTGAGTTTAAACGCTATAAAAAACCATACTCAGTGGTATTCTTTGATATTGATCTTTTCAAAAAAGTTAATGATACTTATGGGCATGAAGCAGGCGATGTTGTACTAAAAGGTTTTGCTCAAATCTTTAAAAAGCTTGCTAGAAATGTGGATGTGGTTGGACGTTATGGGGGCGAAGAATTCTTAGCTATTTTGAGTGAGACTGACCATAAAGGTGCAGAAATTTTTGCTCAAAAAGTACGTAAAAAACTTGAAATTAGTCGTTTTGTCCATGATAGAAAAAAGATTAAAGTAACGATTAGTGGAGGAATTGCTTTTAGAGAAGAGTACCCCTCTATGAGTCTAATGATGAAAGCCTCAGATGAGAGATTGTATAAGGCTAAAAATAGTGGTAGAAACAAAATTGTCTCTGGTTAAGTGTTTAAATGAAAAACCTCTGTATTATGCAGAGATAGATTATACACGTATGCCTCGTGCTTACGCCTCAATTAAAGATAAACTTCATATTCCCCCTATTATTCATCTTGTTGGAACCAATGGAAAAGGAACTACGGGTAGATTTATTGCAACTGCCTTAGTGGCACTGGGAAAAAATGTAGGGCATTACTCTTCTCCTCATATTCAATTTTTTAATGAACGTATCTGGATGAATGGGAGTAATGTACAAGAGAGCATTTTACAAGAGGCACATGAAAAACTACAAGGTTTACTTTCTCAAGATTTTTTAAAGACCCTAAGTTATTTTGAGTACACAACCTTTTTAGCAATTGTAGTGTATGAAAAATGTGATTATCTTGTTTTTGAAGCAGGGCTTGGTGGTGAACATGATGCAACCAATGCCTTTGACTCCATCTTAAGTGTAATAACACCTATTGGGCTTGATCATGAGGATTTTCTTGGTTCTACCGTTAAAGAGATTGCTCGAACAAAGTTAAGAAGTGTTGATAAAAAAGCAATTATTGCAAAACAGGTTTTCGATGAG
The DNA here is from genome assembly GCA_024280035.1 of Campylobacterales bacterium. GTDB lineage: Bacteria > Campylobacterota > Campylobacteria > Campylobacterales > Sulfurimonadaceae. Next base: position 8,298 of record JAJRQV010000016.1, on the reverse strand, counting down.
GTCTTAGAGGTTTCAAAAGAGATGAATGCAGACTTTATTTCATATGAAAAATATCTAAGAGAAGATGAATATAAGATTGCAGATAGTATTACTAAAGAGATGAATTTACCGAAGTATTTACGAGATAATCTGCTTTTGAGTATGGCTGTGGTGAAAGAATTAGGTTTCGGAATTAAGAAAAACTTATTTAATTCTCAGCGATTAGAGGGTAGAATGCAGAAACTAAAGCCAAATATTACGCTTGATGTGGGGCATAATTCACTCGCAGCAAAGGCAATTTCAGAAAGTTATTGCGATAAATCAGTAAATTTAGTTTATAATAGTTATAGAGACAAGGATTATTTGTCGATACTATCTATACTAAAGCCTATTATTAAAGAGGTTCACATTATTGAACTTAATGATGAACGTGTTGTTGATAAGGATGATTTGATTCATACTATTAAAGAAAATGGGTTAAAATATAGAGATTTTAGTACTATCAATGAGGATGAAGATTATCTTGTTTTTGGTTCATTTTTAGTTGTTGAAGCATTTAAAAAGTATTTTTAGTGGGGGAGGAAACTATTTGAAAGATCAGTTTACAATCACAATTCATGATTCTCATGGAATAAAACAGTTTAATTTACACAGTATATTTAAGCGTTTTGGTATGTATGTTCTTGTTTTTCTTATTTTTGTTTTTGCACTTTCAGGGTTTTCTATTGCTTATTTGAACTCAAGTGTAGATATCATCGCGGCTAAAAAGAACGAAATGAATAACGCATATAATGAACTAAAAGATAAAAATAAAAAACTCATAAAGACTGTTTCTGTTACTGAAGAGACATTAAGATTAAAACGAAATGAGTTAGTAAGTGTAACAGATAAACTCTCTGATATTGAAAACCTTATTGGTCTTTCTAGTGACACAGATACAAACCTTCAAGAAAGAGTTGACCTTGCTAAGGTGACTTCAGAAGAGATGTTTGCTCTGATGCAACATGTTCCTAATGGTTCACCTATTGAGTACAGAGGGATTACATCACGTTTCGGTTACCGCACACATCCTACCTTACATAAAAAAGAATTTCACAGAGGTTCAGATATGAAGGCTCCGATGAAAACACCTATTTATGCAACAGCAGACGCGATTGTTGAATGGGCAAGTATTCATAAGCGAAGTGGTTACGGAAATCTTATAATTTTAGATCATAGTTTTGGATTTAAGACCTATTTTGGTCATCTTAACAAAATTGTGGTAAAATCAGGTCAATTTATTAAACGTGGAGACCTGATTGGATATACTGGAAACAGTGGAATGTCTAATGGACCGCATCTACATTATGAAGTTCGATTTATTCAAAGAGCACTGAATCCATTTTGGTTTGTAAAATGGAATGTAGCTAATTATAAATCTATATTTGAAAAGGAGAAAAACGTACCATGGCAATCTTTAATCACAGCGACAACACGCCTGCACCAAAGAACAACAATACCACTATTATCACAGAAGGTTCTTTTATCAAGGGCGAGATGACCCTTGATTGTGACCTCTATATTGATGGTGAATTTGAAGGAACTATTCATTCTAAAAAACTAGTAACCATTGGAAAAAGTGGAAAAGTAAAGGGTGAAATCATTACTAACCACTTAGTTGTTCAAGGGCTTGTTGAAGGAGCAGTTGATTCTAACCGTCTTGAAATTATGGCAGCAGGAACCGTTAAAGGTTCTATTATTTCGGGCGAACTTGTAATTGAGGCAAAGGGTCATTTTGAGGGTGAAAGCAAGATTAAACATGCCAGTGGAAAAAGTGCAAATAAAGCCGTAAATACCGTCAGTGACGAGAAGAAGAAACAGGCTTGAGTCAAGCACGTTTATACGAATACCTCCAGAGTAATTCCCCAGAACTAATTATTGTAAAAGATTCAAAAGAGGCCTTGGCCTTGGCTGATGTAATTAAATTTCTTAACAAAGATGTACTTGTTTTTCCTGACTTACGTGCCGTAAGTGGAGATGACCTACGTTCTTTTAAAATAGAACTTTTTGAACTTTTTTCTGCATTAAACCAGTACAAATTAGCATCAAAAAAACCTTTAATCATTTCGCCTATTAAAACTGTTTCACATCCTCTCCCTAAGGCTGAACTCTGTGCCATTAGAAGTCTTGAATTTGGTGAAACACTTGAACTCAATAACTTTAAAAAACAGATGTTATATTGGGGGTACACTTTTGTTGATATTGTTGAAGAGAAGGGAGAAATCTCTTTTCGTGGTGATATTATAGATATTTTCCCCATTACTGCAAAAAAACCGTATCGTATTTCCTTATTTGGAGATGAGGTTGAAGAGATTCGTAGCTTTGAGTTAGAAACACAAAAAAGTATTAAAGAAGAGATTGAAAAAATAGAGATAAGCCCTGCTTTTTTTGCTCTAAATGAAGAACAATATGATCTCTTAAGTCAAAAGTGTGAAAACAGTAAGTCAGACAGTTTTGTAAAAGATATGACCTCCTTAGGTTTATGGCACTTAGATGAACTTAGTGAAGCCTTTATGCAGGGCAAAAAAACAGTTTACTCAAGTGACCTCTCTTTAGAACTGCAAGAGATATATGCCTTTGACGAAGGGGCTATTGATAAAAGGTACTTCGAAGAAACATCTACTTCGCAGACTACCACGGCTTGTTTTGAGCTACAGATTATGCCTGAGGCAAAAAGTTTTTCAGACTTTGTTCTTGTTGATATCCATACAACTTTAAAAGCCCATAAAAATAAAAAGATAACTTTAATCGCTTCAAATGAAGCACAAATTAAACAGTTAGACCTGCATGATACTTCGAAGATAAATGTTGTTTATTCTCCTTTGATTGTTAATATTGTAGGCGAAGAAGAACTGATCTTTTCTCTTAATAAAGAGATTAAAAAAAGACGTCGTAAAAAGACCAGTATTATTCTTGATGAACTTAAGGTAGGTGACTATATTGTTCATGAAGATTATGGGGTAGGTGTTTTTGAAAAGATTGAACAAGCTGAAATCCTTGGTAGTGTAAAAGATTTTGTTGCCATCTCTTATCAAGGTGAAGAAAGGGTTTTAATACCTGTGGAAAACCTTGAATCTATTGATAGATACATCTCTTCGGGATCTTTACCTGTTCTTGATAAACTTGGAAAAGGAAGTTTTGCTAAGTTAAAAGAGAAGGTCAAAAAGAAACTCTTTGAAATTGCAGGAGAGATTATAAACCTTGCGGCTTCACGTGCCTTGATTAAAGCACCAAGAATTATATGTGATGCAAAAAAAATCACACAGTTTCAAGAAAAAGCAGGTTTTGAATATACACAAGATCAGGCACGCTCTATTAAAGAAATCTTAGTTAGTATCTCTGAAGAGAAGGTTATGGACAGACTGCTTTCGGGTGATGTTGGTTTTGGTAAGACAGAGGTAGCTATGAATGCTATATATGCAGCTTACCTAAGTGGTTTCCAGTCTGCAATGATAGTACCTACTACTCTTTTGTCTTCTCAGCACTTTAAATCTTTACAAGAACGATTTGAAGGTTATGGTATTAAGATTGCAAAATTAGACCGTTTTGTTTCAACAAAGGAAAAAAATCAGATTTTAAAAGCCTTAGAATCGGGAGACTTAGATGTCGTTATTGGAACCCATGCTCTTTTTGTGGCTAAGTTTTTTAAACCGGGGCTTATTATTATTGATGAAGAACATAAGTTTGGTGTCAAACAGAAAGAGAAGTTAAAAACTCTGTATGAAAAGGTACACCTGCTTTCTATGTCAGCAACACCAATTCCTCGTTCACTCAATCAAGCCATGTCTTCGATTAAGCAGATGTCTACCTTAATGACACCACCCTCTGAGCGTCAAGGGGTGAGAACCTTTGTAAAAGAGTATGACGAGAAACTTCTTAAAGAGGTAATCTTACGTGAACTTAGACGGGGTGGACAGCTCTTTTATGTGTTTAATTCTATTGATGCGATGCCGATTAAAAAGAATGAGTTGTTACATATTTTGCCTAATCTTAGAATTTTGATGTTGCACTCAAAGGTTTCGGCAGCAGATACAGAAAAAGAGCTAATGAAATTTCAGCGTGGTGAGTATGACTTAATGCTTGCAACGTCTATCATTGAGTCAGGTATTCATATGCCTACGGTAAATACGATGTTAATTGATGGGGCAGATCGTTTTGGAATAGCCGACTTACATCAATTACGTGGACGTGTGGGACGGGGGCATATAGAAGGTTATGCTTATTTTATTGTAAATGATAAACAGAACCTAACGGATGAGGCAAAAAAACGTCTGCTTGCCTTAGAATCAAACTCATTTTTAGGAGCAGGTTCTGTTCTTGCTTATCATGATTTAGAAATTCGTGGTGGTGGAAACTTAGTGGGTGATGCCCAAAGTGGGCATATTAAAAATATTGGTTATACCCTGTATCTTAGAATGTTAGAAGATGCTATTAAAGAACTCTCTAATCAACAACAGATTGAGCGTAAAAAAGTAGATATTAAACTTACCATATCTGCTTATATTTCTGATGAAGTAGTACGAGAAGAGCGTTTACGTTTAGAGTTATATAGACGTCTTAGCCATTGTGAAGAGATGACAGAGGTATATGAAATTGAAGAAGAAGCGATATATAGATTTGGTTCTTTAGATATTAATACCAAGCAGTTTTTTGAGTTAATTATTATTAAACTATTAAGCATAGAAAAATCAATTACCCTTATTGGTAATTATGGGCAAAATATTTCTATCACTTATGCAAATGGTTCAACAGAAAGTATTAAGGCAGCCAGTAAAGATGATGATGACATTATTAAAGAGGTCTTGACTTATCTGCGTAATGCAAAGCGAAAGCTTCTTTAGGAAAACCCTAGTCTAAACAATTTAAAACACTTTTAATTACAAATTTAACAAATTTAACCTATAATCCCTTATTAACTTTAAGGGGTACAAATGCGTTTATTATATTTATACTTATTAGCAGCAGTGCTAACAGTGACTTCAGTAGAAGCAAGAGAAGAGTTCTGGTATATGGGTGCTGGTGGGGGTGTTACATTTTTAAATGATAAAGATGACCTTTTTAATGAGATAGATGAAAAGAGTACTACAGTAAAGGTATATGTAGGATATAGGGTTTCTACCTATATCGCCTTAGAAATAGAGTATGCCTATTATGGTGAGCGTGATTATAAAGGTGTATTAACGGCAACTTCAGTAACGGGTAAGGCTGAGTATGCGGCTTTAACGGGTTCCATTGTTGTGATGTACCCTTTGATATGGGATGGTATTGAACTTTTTACTCCCATTGGTTTGAGTTTAATTGATGCAAAAACGGATATAAAAGATAAGACTACAGGTGGCTATAAAGCTGGTTTTGGACTTGCTTATACACCTTCTTTTTCTAAACATTTTACTATGCGTGTAGGTGTTGATATCTTAGTCTTTGATCTTACAGCAGGTGATGAAGATTATCAACAAAATCTCGCATCAGCTTATGCAACACTACAGTATAACTTTTAAATGAATCCCTTCTTCAATCTATTTTAAATGATGCTACAATAGCAGAATTAAAATAGATGGATAATACATGCGCATAGCTTTTATTGGAGATATTATAGGACGACCTGGGCGTTCTATTATTAAAGAAAACCTTAGAACCCTTAAAGAAAAACATCATATTGATTTTGTTATTGCTAATTATGAAAATGCTTCTCATGGATTTGGTCTGACGCCAAAAAATGCAGCAGAACTTTTTAATACAGGTATTGATGTGATGACAGGTGGAAATCATACCTGGGATAAAAAAGAGATTCATGTTATGTTTGATAAGTATGAAATATTACGTCCACATAACTACCCAGAAGAGGTAAGTGGAACAGGGTGTAAGGTGTACGGAGTCAAGGGTGAAAAACTTGCTGTGTTGAATCTTATGGGACATTATGCAATGCCTATGGTGGAGAATCCATTTCGAGTAGCAACAAAAACGATTGAAGACTTAGAAGTCGATGGTGTGAAGAATATTTTTATTGATATGCATGCGGAAGCAACAAGTGAAAAACGTGGGCTTTTAATGATGTTTAAAACTAGAGTGTCTGCAATAGTGGGTACGCATACTCATGTAGGAACAGATGACCTTCAAATTGATGAAGGAACAGGGTACTTAACAGACATTGGGTTAACTGGGTGTAGAGATAATGTTATTGGCATGGACGCTAAGGTTCCTATTTATAGATTTATGACAGGTTTACCTGGTCGTTTTGATGTGCCTGAAAAATGTAAGGCTGTGCTTCAAATGGTAATATTTGATATTGAAAATGGAAAATGTACGAAGGCTTTTAAAATTAAAAAATTTAATGATGGTCGAGAATTTATGACGGATGCTTGGTTAGATTAAATAAGTTAGGTTAAAATACTTTTATACATCAGAAGGATAAATATGAAAAAATTTATATTATTAGCAGTTTTAATGGTACTAGTATTGGGGGGCTGTTCGGCTAAAGAATTTAATGAGGGTGTTGAGAGTATTACGAATGATGTTTCTAATAAGTTTGATGATGGTAGGGATAAGTCTGCTCAATAGCAAGGTTTATATAAAGCTTTATAAAAAGAATTGACTGAAAAATATTTTTTACACTTTGGATTGAATTGTAATTCTTGTAGCTTCAAACATCTCTTGGGCTTTTTTAATCATGGGTTCATCCATAATAGAGGAAGCATCAATCTCTTTACTTCCCTCATCTAAACTGGAACTGTTCTCATTTTCACGTCCACATCCTGATACACAAGATGAATCCATAAGTTCATCTTCTATCATTGAAGCACTCTCTTGGATAGATTGAGCATCCATCTCTTGAGGGCTGGGTTGATGTGCTATTGGCTGAGAATCAAGAGTTTTTTTTTCCTCAAGTTCACGTGAGCAGGGGAGGCTTTTAATCTTAGTGTCATATCCAAAAATATCTTGAACAAAATGCTTAATAACGCCCCATCCATGACGAAGTTTCTCTTTATCCTCATCAACCGCACATGATTCCCATTGTAAAATATCATTTTCAAAACTCTGATAAGTAATAGTTTTACTAAAACACTCTCCTAGATCAGCACTTCTGTCATTAAGGGCAAGAAGAAGTTTTTGAAAATAGTCTTGACCTAGGTCACTCTTTTTCACCTTAACTGGAGCAGTTGTTTCACTTTTCATCTCTTTTTCTAATGGTTCTGCTGCCTTAATTGCTTCATTTGGTACAGATGGTGGTATCTCTGTTTTAACAGGGGCTTCCTTCACAATTTCTGGTGCTGAATCAATTTGAATTTCAGGTCTTTGTATTTGTGACTCAAGCTCTTCAATCATTTGGTCAACTTCTTTAATGCGTAAGGCCTCAACCATCTTAAAGAAAACAAGAGAGAGAACAAATGAACCATCAGCATTGATACTAAAGAGGGACTTGGCATCAGATAGGATTCTAAAAAAACGCTCTAAGATAAGAGTAGAGAAGTTTGTGTCTTGAAGGTACAGACGCTCTTTAAGATAAGCAATTAACTCATCCACAACCATTTCTGCTTCATAATCTTCTAACTCTTTAACATGTTGAATAATTTCTGCTTGATTTTTTGAAAAAATTGAATTAAAAATAGATTGAATAAACTCAGGATCAATAAGACCTAACATGTCCGTTACGGTCTGTACATCTACGAAATGCTTAGAAAATATAATGGCTTGGTCAAGTAAAGTCAGCGTATCACGTAAAGAACCTGAACCTGAACGTGCAAGAATTTCTAAGGCTTCATTTTGATATTCAATGTTTTCAAGATGCATAATATGAGAAAGATGATTAACAATGTTAATTGTTGAAATCTTTTTAAAGCGAAAATGTTGGGTACGACTTAAGATAGTTGGTGGTAACTTTAAAGGGTCTGTTGTTGCAAGAATAAACTTTACAAAGGGGGGTGGCTCTTCAAGTGTCTTAAGAAGGGCATTAAAAGCCTCTTTCGTCAACATATGGACTTCATCAATAATAAAAATCTTAAAACGAGCTGTTGCTGGTTTGTATTTAGTATGTTCAATTAAATCACGAATATCATCAATTTTACGAGAGGATGCAGCATCCATCTCAATAATATCAATATGTCTTCCTTCATTTGCCATCGTACAGTGAGAACAGGTCTCACAAGGTTTAGAAGAGGGTCCTGTTTCACACATTAAAGCCTTAGAAAAAATACGTGCAGTTGAGGTTTTACCTGAACCTCTAAGCCCTGAAAAAAGATAAGCATGAGAGAGTCGTGAAGAATCAAGAGCCAATGAAAGTGT